>NZ_PSYW01000005.1 GCF_003383095.1 Haloferax sp. Atlit-12N | reverse complement strand
AGTTGCCGTCGACCATCGTCGTCTGCACGTCGGTGATTTCGACGTCGCGGCCGCCGCCGCGCTTGGCCGTCACGCCCATCGTCTCCGCCGACAGCTCTCGCATCGTGTACTCCGCGTTCGGATCGTGTAACTCCGCGTAGTTCTTACCCATGCAGAGTGGTTTACTCGGACGTTAGTAAAGTTTTTCCGACCGAGACATGTCTCCGGTCGGGCCTCGCGGGGCGCGGTCAGACCGGCGCGCGTCGGTCCAGCGAGTCGCGGAACGTCTCTCGGACGAGCGCGTCGAGGTCGGCGGGGAAGTCGAGTCGCCGGAGGTCGGTTTCGGGGTCCGCCGACGGGTCGATGTCGACGCCGCGGCGGCGGAGCGCGAGCAGTCGCCAGAGGTACGCGAGTCTGAGCAGGCGCATCGCGCCCGGCACGTCGGCGGCGCTTCGGACGCGGTAGGTCACCCACGCCGAATCGGGGAGCACGTGGTGCGGGTCCGCGAGGCCGTCAGTCAGGAGCACGTCGCGGACGCGCTTCGTGAGCGCGAGGTCGACGACGCCGGCGTCGTGGACGTGGCCGATTTCCCTGCCGGCGACGAGGAACTCCGTTCCCCCGAAGCGGTGCGGCGCGGTCTCGACGCCGGGCCACCGCGAGACCCGCGAGACGATTCTGTCGATGGAGGCAGTCATTGGTGAATATACGCGCTCCGAGGAGATAACTGCGGAGACGGACCGGCGGGAAGTGCCGACCCAGACACCCGCCATCAGACACTCCGTAGCCGGCCGATAACCACAGGATTTCCGGACATTCAGTTCACGGTGAGTATCTGTCGAAAATAGACACTCAGAACGACGCGGTATTCGCGGATTAACACGGGTTAGGAACCCGAATTTTCGTATCCCGTGACGACTTCGGAGGACGAGTCCGTCACGGTGGTTCGCTCTCCGTCCGACGAAACCCGGGCCGCATCGGTGTCGAGGGTAGACGATTCGTAACGAAACCCTCGGGACGCAAATAACAAGTCGAACCATGTCTCTGACTGCCACCGATGTTCCGACACAGGGAACCGACCCCGACTCCCGGGAGGCCGCGCGATGAACCTCGGCCAACTCGGCGTCGGTGCCGTCGTCCTCGTCATCGTCGTGTTCGCCCTCCTGTCCGGCGGCGTGAACACGCCCGAGACGCCCTCCCCCGCCGACGATGCCGATAGAAGTATCGGTGCGGACGTGACCGACCCCGCCGCTGACGACGCGCCGGACGACGAACCCGAAGTCGAAGAAGAGCCCGTCGTCGCCGATAACTCGGGTGACGCGGGAGCCTCCGACCCCGACTCGTCTGCCGGCGACTCCGAGAACGCGAGCGGCTCGTTCGAGACGGTCGAGACCGTCACCGACGACGACACCGACTCGACGACGAAGAAGTCCTCGAAGAAGAAGCGTAGCAGTTCGAAGTCGAACAGCAACGACAGCAACGACAGCGACGACTCGTCTGCCGACGATTCGACTGACGACAGCACGACCGAGGAGAACTCGTCCGACGACTCGACCGACGACAGCACGGACGACTCCACGAACGACGGTTCGACCACCGACGACACCGGCGACGGCTCGGACGGTGGCGACATCGGGATGTGCACGGTGTAATCACCAGACGCCGGTCCGGCGCGGCCACCTCAGTCGACGAGGAGATTGAGGGCGTAGGCGGTCCGGAGCACCGAGGCGGCGTCGCCTCGGGGAAACACCAGCTCGTCGGTCTCGCGGACGTGTTCGAGCACTCCCGGTGAGGAGTGCTCGGGAGCCGCCGCGAGCCCACACTCGTTTTCGGCGGCCCATGTCATCACGTCGAGGTCGGACTTCGAGTCGCCCATCACGAGGACGAAGGGGTTGTCCACCCCGAGCACGTCGAGCGCGGCGCGGACGCCCGCCGCCTTGTTCAGGTCGACCGCGGAGAGCTCCGCGGCGTCGGCGTGGTAGTACGCGACCGTCACGCGTTTGAGGGTCCGCCGCACGTCCTCGGGAATCTCCGCCGTCTCCGAGTCGGGAAGCGCGTCGCGGTCATCGAGCACGCCCGCGATCTCCGGGTCGCGCTCCGCGAAGTACGCCCGCGCCCAGTCGGGGCCGGCGGGGTCGTCGGTGAGCGCCTCGCCGAGGAGGTCCAGCAGGTAGACGAGCGCGCCGTCGATGACTTCCTCGGCGTCGTCGCTGCCGGTCTCGAAGTTCGGCTTGAGCGTGACGTTGAACTCGTTGCCCTGCAGGTGAACGCCGCCGCGGAGCGCGTCGGGCAGGTCGCTGATGACGCGCCCGCGAACCGACTCGAAGACCGACTGCACCGGGTCGTCGAGCGTCTCGTAGAGGAGCCGCTTCGTGTCGGGTCCGTGACCGGGCGTGAAGACGCCGGTGCCCGCCTCGTAGACGATGCTCACGTCCCCCGAGTGGACGAGTTCGTTGCCCAGCCCCTGAATGGCGAAGCCCTTGACGTTCTCTAGGGTCTGGCCGGTACAGATGACGATGGGGACGCCTCGCTCGTGGAACTGCGTGAGGAGGTGCAGCACCTCGCGCGGAATCTCGTTGTCCGTCTGCCCCGCGGAGCGCAGCGTCTCGTCCACGTCGAGGACGAGCGCGTTCACCGCCCGGCCGTACTTCGTGTAGAGGTCGAGGGCGGTGAACGCCTGGTCCCGCGTCGCGCGCGCGGCGAGTTCGGCGTAGCGGTCGCCGTCGGAGAGCGCCCGGCGGATGCGGTCTTTCTTCGCCGTGAGTTCGTCGTCGACCGCCTGCCAGTGCGACAGCGCCACCGGCGAGCCGAGCGGCGGCAAGAGGTCGACGAAGTCCTGTGCGTCCCGGACCGCGTCCGCGTCGAAGTTCCCGTACAGTCTGTACAGGAGGTCGTACCGCTCCATGATTCGGGGTCGTCACCCAACCGCATTAAACCCGCGTGGGAGGCAATTGACCCCGCCATCTCGCCGGTGGACAGATAAGCAGTCGCCGCCACCGGCGGTCGGCCCCGCAACTCTGATACCGACCGGCCGACGACGTGTGCACATGGCACATTGGACCGACAGCATCGTCGGCGACCGAATGACGGTGGACCGCGAGTTCAACGACCAGGTTATGAACTCCCGGTTCAACAGTCAGGAGTGGGGTCTCATCATGACGGCGACCGAGTTCGAAATCGAGAACGCGGACGACCCCGAGGAGGCGCGCATCGTCGCCGACACGGAGAAAGTCCCACAGATTATCCCCGAACTCGACAACATCCGCAGCCAGATGGGCGCGATGGGCGGCGGGGGAGACGACTCGTCGTCGGGCGGCGGCATCGTCGACTCCATCAAGGGCGCGCTCGGGATGGGCGGCGGCGGCAAGAAGGGTGAACAGGAGAAACTCGAGGACGCGGAACGACTCACACAAGAGTACGCGGACGCGCTCCAAGACCACCTCGAGAAGAAGGGCAAGTGGAATCAGGTCCGCGTCAGCTACCTCGAATAACGGGGCAACCGGCCGGTGGGGGCGGCGGCATTCATCCGGGGGACGAGGCCGACATTCTGTTCGAGGGCCACAATTCGTAACAGGCTCGCACGCGATATCCTCGGTAGATGAGACCGTCAACGCTGGTCTTCGCGTTCGGTGGACTCCTGTTCGTGCTTCCGATTCCCGGTACGTTTATCGCCGGTGCAGTGGTGCTCCTCGCGGGAGCGCTCGCGCGGTGGCTCGGATTGTAACGACCCACCGCGAATCAGTCGATAAAACGCCCGAGCGCCGATGCCGAGTTCGGGTTCAGTACTCGTCGCCGGCGTGGAACAGCGTCCGCTCGCTCGCCTCGTAGATGTTCATCAGTTCGTTGATGAGGTCGTCGTACTCCTCGTCTTCCTCGCGGAGCGCGTCGAGTCGGGCGACCGTCTCGTCGTCGAGGTGAATCTGCGGCATACCTACACCCACGCCGCGTGACACCTTAAGCGACGTGGGGCGGCGGATTCGACCGCTGTCGCCCCTCGAGAGCGCCGCCGCTGGGCGGGACACGTATCGAAACGAAGAGCCGGCGGAGTGCCGGGTAGAGACGACAATCGGTTCCGGTCCGCCGTGCGGACGCGGTGAACGCTCGACGGTGAACGAATCACCGCCCGCGCGGGTTACTTGAACAGGGACTGGCCGGCGCTGCCGGAGACCTCGGTCAGACCGGCGTGCACGTCGGCGATGCGCTCGCGGATGTCGCGACCGACGACGCGGGGGTCGAACACGTCCTTGTTCGGCGACCACTCGGTCTCGTTGAAGAACGTGTCGCGGGCGTCCTCGACGCCCTCTGGCGGGACGATGGCGTTGGGGTCCTCGCTGTAGAGGTCGTAGGCGGTGCGCGTGTACTCGTACTGGTAGCGGGTGTCCTTGTTGACCTTGCAGATGCCGTGTTTGAGCATCTCCTGCAGTTGGTCGGGTTGGACGCCCGAGGAGCCGTGGAGAACGAGCGGCGTGTCGAGGCCGTGGTCGCGCAGGGCCTGCCGGATGTCCTGGGCGAGGTCCGGACGGAGTTCGAGGTCCTTGCCCTTGGCGACGCCGTGCTGCGTGCCGACGGAGATAGCGAGCAGGTCCGCGCCCGTCTTGTCGACGAACTCGACGGCCTGTTCGGGGTCCGTGTAGAACGCCTCTTCGGCCTCGATTTCGTCTTCGACGCCCTTGATCTGGCCGAGTTCGGCCTCGATGAGGACGTCGGAGCCCGCGGCCTCGACCATCTCGACGACCTCGCGGCTCGTCGCGACGTTCTCGTCGAACGGCTCGTGGGACGCGTCGATCATGATGGACGACGGGATGTCGAGTTCGATCTGCTGCTCGATGAACTCGAGGTCCGTCTGGTGGTCCATGTTGAGGAAGACGCCGATGTCGTACCGCTCGGCGATGGTCTCGATGTAGTTCCCCATGGCTTTCAGACCCGCGACGGCGTCGCCGTCACCGGCGAACCGGCAGGCCCCACCGCTCATCTGCAACAGGAGGTCCGAATCCATCCGGTCGGCCCCCTCCATGAGACCCATCATAATGTTCGGCTCCGCGATGTTACTCGCGATGAGGCCGAATCCTTCGTCGAGCGCCTCGTCGTACACTGTGGCGAGTTCCTCCCCGCCGTAGAACGGCATTATGCGTTCACCTCGGTTTCGCCAACGACTGCGAGACTAATAATGTATGGGAAGCGAGTTTCGATTCTGCACGTTTTCGTTTGTTCGCGTTCGAGTTAATTTTCGTCGGCGGGCGGAGCGCCGCCGCTGGCGGGCGAGCGAAAAACGGAAAACCGTCAGCGGTGTTACGAGAACAGCTTCTTCAGCCGGGCGAAAAGCCCCTTTTCGGGGTCGCCGCCGCGGCGCACGGGTTCGTCCGATTCCGCGGCGTCGCCGGACGAGTCGTCGGTGCCGTCGTCGGCCTCGGCGTCCTCACCGTCGTCGCCGCTTCCGAACGTGACCGAACCGGTCTTGCCGGCCTCGGCGAGTTCGACCGCCTTCTTCACGACGGCCTCGGCGTTGTTGACGCCGTCTTTGACCGTCCCCTTGATGACGAGTTTGCCGTCGAAGCGGTCGCGGCTGACCGAGGTGTCCGAGGTGATGATGACCGCCTCGGCCTCGGCGATGGCGTCCGAGGACAGTTCGTCCTGCGTACCCATCGCGCCCTGGACCTCGACGTCGATGTCGTGGCCGAGGCGCTCGCCGGCCTGCAGGAGGTTCTCGGCCGCCATCTGGCTGTGTGCGATTCCGGTCGGACAGGATGTGACTGCGACGAGTTTCATTGGTCTAGTGTAAGGATTTCCGCGACTTCAGCCTTGGTGTCGGCCTGCAGGACGCGTTCCGCGAGTTCGCGGGCGTCCGCGGTGTCGGTCTCCGCGACGGCCGCCTTGACCTGCGGCACCGTCACGGCGCTCATGCTCAGTTCGTCGAGGCCGAGCCCGACGAGCAGTTCGGTGAGGTCCGGGTCGCCGGCCATCTCGCCGCACATGCCGACCCAGCAGTCCTCGCCCTCGGCCGCCGAGACGGTGGCGTCGATGGCGCGGAGGACCGCCGGCTGTCGGTAGTCGCCGAGGTCCGAGACGCGCTCGTTGCCGCGCTCGGCGGCCATCACGTACTGCGCGAGGTCGTTCGTCCCGATGCTGAAGAAGTCGACGTGCGGCGCGAACTGGTCGGCCATGAACGCCGCGGCGGGCGTCTCGACCATGATGCCGAACTCGGGCAGTTCGTTTTCGACGCCCTCGGCGTCGAGGTCGGCCGCGACCGACTCGAACCGCTCTCGGCCGGCGCGAAGCTCCTCGACCGTCGAGACGAGCGGGAGCATCACCGACAGGTTCGCACCGTCGGCGCTGGCCGCCGCGCGCAGGAGCGCGCGGACCTGCGTCTCGAAGAGGTCAGCGTCCGGGCCGAGCGACCGGCGGATGCCGCGCTCGCCGAGGAACGGGTTCTCCTCGTCCGGCAGGTCGAGGTACGGGACCGGCTTGTCGCCGCCGATGTCGAGGGTCCGGACGACTACGCGCCCGCCGTCGAACGATTCGAGCGCCTCGACGTACGCCTCGTACTGCTCGTCTTCGTCCGGCGGCGACTCGCGGTCGAGGAAGAGGAACTCGGTGCGGAACAGGCCGACGCCGTCGGCCCCGCGGTCGACAGCCGGCCCGAGGTCCGCCAGCGTACCGATGTTGGCGGCGACCTCGATTTCGACGCCGTCTGCGGTTTCGACCGACTCGTGTCGGACGTCCACGTCGGCGGCGGCCGCGGCGGCCTCCTTGCGCTCGTCGCTCGGGTCGACCACGAAGTCGCCCGACTCGCCGTCGACGACGACTTCTGCGCCGTCCTCGACGGACTGGAGTTCCTCGCCCACGCCGACGATGGCCGGCAGGGCGAGCGAGCGCGCGAAGATGGCCGCGTGGGAGGTGCGGCCGCCCGTCACCGTGACGAAGCCGGCGACGCGCTCCGGGTCGAGTTGCGCCGTGTCGCTCGGCGTGAGCCGTTCCGCGACGACGACGCTCCCCTCCGGCAGCGACGAGAGGTCGACGCGCTCGCCGTCCGAGAGGACGCGAACGAGTCGGTCGCGCACGTCGCGGAGGTCGTCGGCGCGCTCGCCCATGCGACCGCCCATGTTCTCGAACTGCTCGACGAACTCGGAGAACGTCTCTTGCACGGCGTGTTCGGCCGGGAGCCCGCCCTCGATGGCGTCGGTGACGCCGTCGGTTATCTGCGGGTCGTTGAGGAACTGGACGTGCGCGTCGAACACCGCGGCCTCCTCCTCGCCGACGCGTTCGGCGGTCCGCTCGCGCTCGGCTTCGAGTTCGTCTTCGGCGGCCGCGCGGGCGTCCTCGAAGCGCGCCAGTTCGGCCTCCGCGTCCACGTCTTCGGCGGCCGGCGGCTCGGGGAGGTCGGCGTCCGGTCGGTACCAGACGACGGTGCCGACGCCCGAAAGCGGTGTCACGCCGATGCCGGAGAGGGTTCGTTCGGTCATGGCTTACTGTTTGGCTTCAGGCGTCGAAAGGATGTCCTCTAGGGCGTCGAGTGCCGCTTCCGCGTCGTCGCCCTCGGCGACGAGGCGCACGGACTCGTCGTGGCCGACGCCGAGACCGGTGACGGCGAGCATGCTGGCGGCGGGGACGAGGTCGTCCTCGTCGGCGCGGCCGAGCTGGATGTCGGCGTCGAACTCGTTCGCGGTCTCGACGAACTGCGAGGCCGGGCGGGCGTGAAGCCCGTCTTCGGGGACGACCGTGACGGTCCGCTCCATCACTCGACCACCTCGGCGAGCACGTCCTGGACGGTCTGCTTGCTCTCGGCTTCGAGGAGCTTCTCGCGTACGTCCTCGTGCATGAGCGACCGCGAGAGAGCGCTCAGAATCTGCAGGTGGTCTTCGCCGCCCGCCGCGGGGACGAGAATCATGAACAGGAGCTTCGCCGGCTTGTCGTCCATGGCGTCGAAGTCGATGCCCTCGGTCGAGCGCGCGAAGGCGACCGTCGGCTTCGAGACGGCGTCGGTCTTTGCGTGCGGGATGCCGATGCCGAAGCCGACGCCGGTCGTCGCCTCTTCCTCGCGTTCGAGGAGGGCGTCGAGCGCGGCGTCGCGGTCGTCGACGCGACCGGCGTCGACGGCGAGGTCGAGGAGGAACTCGATGGCTCCCTCCTTCGTCGCCGGCGGCTCTTCGAGCGATATCAGTTCGAGCGGTGTGATGGTGCTGATGTCAGTGACGTCCATTGTATTGTACTTCGTTCGAGTCTGGAAAGATTAGTTCGGTGTGGTCAGTCGTCGGAGCTCTGGGCCGCGACCTTGGCGTCGAAGTTCGGCTTGATGGCCGTCGCGATGACGGCGGTCACGATGGAGCCCAGCAGGATGCACGCGATGAACATGAACGGCTGGTTCGACAGCGGAACCACGAAGATGCCGCCGTGCGGAGCCGGCATGTTCACGCCGAGCGCCATCGAGGCCGCGCCGGCGACGGCGCTGCCGGCGACGACGCTCGGGATGACGCGGGCCGGGTCGGCGGCCGCGTACGGAATCGCGCCCTCAGTAATGAACGAGAAGCCGAGGAGAACGCCGCTCTTGGCGTTCTCGTACATCTCGGCCGCGTACTTCTGCGGCGCGATGAAGTTCGACAGCGCGAGGCCGATCGGCGGGACCATACCCGCGATCATGACCGCGGCCATCGGCGCGGTGACGCCCTCGGAGATGAGGCCGACGGAGAACACGTAGGCGACCTTGTTGATGGGGCCGCCCATGTCGGCCGCCATCATCGCCCCGAGGATGGCCCCGAGAACGATTGCCTGTCCGCCGCCCTGCATGTTGCTCAGGAAGTTCGTGAGTCCCGCGTTCGCGATGGAAATCGGGACGCCCAGCACGAACAGCATGATGGGCGTGAGCACCGCGGTCGTCGCGACCGGGATGAGGAGCACGGGCATCATCGGTGCGATGAACTCGGGCACGTCGCGCTGCTTGAACCAGCGCGCGACGATACCGGCGAGGAACCCGGCGACGATAGCGCCGAGGTAACCCGCGCCGGCGGAGCCACCCTGAAGGCCGATGACGTCACCGGCCGCCTGCAGGACGTTGCCCTGCTGGATGATGTACGACAGGATGAAGCCCGGTGCGAGGCCCGGACGGTCGGCGATAGCGTACGCGATGTACGCGCCGAGCACCGGAACCATCAGCGTCAGCCCAGCGACGCCGATCTGCGCGAGGAACCAGCCGGCGGTCCCCGTGCTGTTGAATACGTCTTGTACGTTGTTCGAAAGCGAGGCTACCGCGTAGCCCAGCGCCAGGAAGATTCCGCCGATGGTCACGAACGGAATCATGAACGATACCCCAGTCATCAGGTCCTCCTTCACCGAAGTGAGGTAGGACCGAACCGCGTCTTCTGCGTCGTTTGCCATAGTGTTGCCACCCCTACGAAAGAACGTACGCAAATGTGCTCAAAAACCCTTTCGAATATGAACGTTACTGAGCGTTTCAGTCGTTAACAAACGTTCATCTGAGAATCACCGGCTCCGAACGGTCGTCACCTCGACGTGCGTCTCGTTCGTCAGCACGTCTTCGAGGTTCGGGACGCGGGTACCCGCGACGCCGACGACGCGGGACGCGGTCAACACGCCCATTCGGAGGGCGTCGGCGTCCGACAGCCCGTGTTCGCGCGCGGCGAGGAACCCGGACATGACGGCGTCGCCCGCACCGACCGTGTCGACGACTTCCACGTCGAGCGCGGGCGCGGAGAGGACTTCGTCGTCGGTGACGAGGAGCGCGCCGTCCGCACCGAGCGAGGCTAACACGTACTCGAACCCGCGTGCGTGAAGCTCCTCGGCGGCCTCGATGGCGTCGGCTTCGGTCTCGACAGTTCGACCCGTCGCCGTCGCGAGTTCCGAGCGATTGGGTTTGCAGACGTAGTAGTCGGCCTCCAGTTCGGCGAGGTACTCCCCGCCCATGTCCACCGCTATCTGCCAGTCGCCCGCGCGGGCGAGTCTATCGACGTCGGCGAGGGACATCCCCGGCGGGAGGCTGCCGCCGACGAGGAGCGTGTCGGGCTCGTTCGCCTGCGCGGTTTCAACGAGCTCGTCCACGTCGGCTGCACGAATCTGCGGGCCGTTGTGATTGAGTTTGTACTCGCCGTCCTCCGCGAGCACGGTCGTGTTCAGGCGCGTGTCCGCGTCGACGGTGACGAAGTCCGAGGCGATGCCGTCGGCGTCGAGTCGGTCGCGGACGAACTTCCCGAAGTGGCCGCCGAGAAAGCCCGAGGCGGTCGCGTCGGCGTCGAGCGCCGAGACGTACTTGGCGACGTTGATGCCCTTGCCGCCGGCGGTGAACACCGCGTCGTCGGTCCGGTGGACGACGCCGGGCTGAAGCGGTTCGTCGAAGTGAATCGTGTGGTCGACTGCTGGGTTCGGGGTGACTGTGAGAATCATCGTGCAACTCCGTCGACGACGGTGACGCCCGCGCTCTCGATCTCCTCGCGAGAGTCGTCGTCGAGCGTTCCGTCGGTGATAATCAGGTCGATATCTTCGAGCGATGCGAACTGGACGAAGCTCCGTCGGCCGAGCTTCGAGAGATCAGCAACGAGGACGACTTTCGCGGCCTTTTCGACCATCAGCTCCTTCATCCGCGCCTCGTCCTCGTTCGGGGTCGTGAGGCCGGACTCCACGTCCAGCCCGTTCGTACCGAGGAACAGCAGGTCGAAGTTCGTCCGCTCCATGAACGACTCCGCGGTCGGTCCCACGAGCGCCTTCGTCCGCCGGCGGAGCGTCCCGCCCGTGAGTTTGACCTCGTTTTCCTCCTCGTTCAGTTCGATGGCGAGCCGCGGCGAGTTGGTGACGCCGAGTATCGTCCCGTCCTTGGGAACTTTCCGCGCCACTTCCATCGTGGTCGTCCCCGCGTCGAAGAACACGACCTGTCCCTCGGCCAGTTCCTCGACCGCGCGGTCGGCGATTGCGCGTTTCCCTTCGAGATTCTGTACTTCCTTCTGCCCGTAGGTCTGCTCGCGCCCGACGGAGGTCACGGGGACGGCTCCGCCGTGCGACCGCTCGATGAGCCCACGGTCTTCGAGTTCGCGCAGGTCACGTCGTATCGTCGCCTTCGAATAGCCGAGGTGGTCGGACAGCGACTCGACCGACCGGCCGTCCGAGTCGGAAACGAGTTCGACGATACGGCGTTTGCGCTCTGCTGGTAACATCGGTAGCGATTCCTCGTTAGGTGGAAGGTAGGTCGGGGAGTAGTGTTAATTGTTTATGTTGGATTCCGCCCGTATCTGTTCGAAACAGCAGAATCCCACACAAGAACGAAAACGGCGTGCCCGTTGGTGAGAAAACGATCAAAAACGAAAACGAGAACGCTCGAAACGAACGTCGAACCGCCGATTCGGTGGGTCGCCGACGCTCAGAGTCGGTCGAGAACCGCGGCGGTCACGTCCTCCGTGGAGGCGTCGCCGCCGAGGTCGGGCGTGCGCGGCCCGTCGGCGAGGACGCCTTCGACGGCCGACCGGACGCGGTCGGCTTCGTCCTCGTAGTCGAGGTAGTCGAGCAGCATCGCCGCGGACAGAATCGTCGCGGCCGGGTTGGCGATGCCCTCACCGGCGATGTCGGGCGCGGAGCCGTGAACCGGTTCGAACAGCGCGGCGTCCGGACCGATGTTCGCCGAGGGGAGCAGTCCGAGGCCGCCGACGAGGCCAGCGGCGAGGTCGGACAGCACGTCGCCCGCGAGGTTCGGGCAGACGATGGTGTCGAACTGCGTGGGGTCGAGACAGACGCGCGTCGCGAAGGCGTCCATCAGGACCTCCTCTGCCTCGACGCCGCGCTCGTCGGCGACGGAGACGACGGCGTCGCGGAAGCGACCGTCCGTCTCGCGCATCACGTTCGCCTTGTGGGCGACCTGGAAACTGCCGCCTTCGCCGCCGACGTAGTCGCAGGCGTACTCGGCGAGTCGCTCGGACGCCGAGGTGGTGACGACGCGCGTGAGCGTCGAGAGGTCGTCAGAGAGTCGGTCCTCGTGGCCGGCGTAGACGCCCTCCGTGTTCTCCCGGAGGAAGACGAGGTCCGTCTCCGGTCGGAGCGCGTCGACGCCGGGGTAGGCCTTTGCCGGGCGGACGTTGACAAAGGAGTCAACCGCAGTTCGAAGCGGCAGGATGACGTCCGCCGCGGTCTCGCCGGCCGCGCCGAACAGCGTCGCGTCGGCCTCGGCGGCGAGGTCGTAGGTCTCCTGCGGGAGCGCCTCACCCGTGGCTTCCTTCACGTGGTCGCCGGCGTCGGCCTCGACGAACTCGAAGTCGCCGACGGCCTTCAGCACGTCAACCGCCGCCGGGATGACCTCCGCGCCGATGCCATCGCCGGGGATGACGACGATTTCCTCAGTCATCGACGTAGGGCAGGGCGGCGGCTTTCTCGGCGACCGCGTCGGCGTTCGACTTCATGAGCGCCGTCGTGTCCCAGACGCCCTCGGTGAGCGCCTTCCGCTGTGCGTCGTCGACGGTCACGTCCACGGTCTTCTCGCCGTAGGTGACCGTCTCGTTTTCCACGTCCACGTCGATGTCTGCGTCCGGGTGCTCGTCGACCCAGTCCTGCAGTTCGGTGATGGTGTCGTGGTCGGCGGTGACCGTCGGGATGCCGAGCGCGAGGCAGTTGCCCGCGAAAATCTCGGCGAACGACTCGCCGATGATGGCGTCGATGCCCCAGCGCATGAGCGCCTGCGGGGCGTGCTCCCGAGAGGAGCCACAGCCGAAGTTGGCGTTGACGACCATGATGGAGGCGTCCTGGAACTGCGGCTCGTTCATCGGGTGGTCTTTGGGTTCGTCGTTCTCGTCGTAGCGCTGGTCGAAGAACGCGAACTCGCCGAGGCCGTCGAACGTGACGACCTTCATGAACCGCGCCGGGATGATCTGGTCCGTGTCGATGTCGTTGCCGCGGATGGGAACGCCGGAGCCGGACGCGGAGTCGATTTCGGGGATTTCGTCGGTCATGCCGTGGTCACCTCCTTCAGTTCGCGCACGTCAGTCACGTGCCCGGTGATGGCCGCGGCGGCGACCATGCGCGGGTTCATCAGGACGGTGCGGCCGTCTTTCGACCCCTGCCGACCGATGAAGTTGCGGTTCGACGAGGACGCGGAGGCCTCGTCGCCCTCCAGTTGGTCCTCGTTCATGCCGAGACACATCGAACAGCCCGCCTCACGCCACTCGAAGCCGGCTTCCTTGAATATCTCGTCGAGACCCTCCGCCTCCGCGGCGGCCTTGACGCGCTGACTGCCGGGGACGACCATCGCGCGGACATCGTCCGCGACCTGCCGTCCCTCGACGACTCCCGCCGCGCGGCGGAGGTCGGGCATCCGGGCGTTGGTACAGGAGCCGAGGAACGCCACGTCGATTTCGTAGCCCTCCATCGTCTCGCCGGGCGTGACGCCCATGTGTTCCTGCGCCATCCGGGCGGTGTCCTGCTTCTCTTCGGGCAGGTCTTCGGGGGCCGGAATGGGCTGGGTGATGCCGACGCCCTGTCCGGGCGTAGTCCCCCAGGTGACGACGGGTTCGAGTTCGGAGCCGTCGATGGTGACTACGTCGTCGTACTCGGCGTCCTCGTCGGAGCGGATGGACTCCCAGTACGGCTTGAGTTCGTCGAACCGCTCGGGGTTCTCCTGGAAGTACTCGGTGTCTTCCAGCCAGTCGTAGGTGGTCTCGTCGGGGTTGACGTAGCCCGCGCGAGCGCCGCCTTCGATGGACATGTTACAGATGCTCATCCGGCCTTCCATATCGAGGTTCTCGATGGCCTCGCCGGCGTACTCGTAGACGTAGCCGACGCCGCCTTCGGTCCCGAGGCGACGGATGATTTCGAGGATGACGTCCTTGGCCTCGACGCCGGGGCCGAGTTCGCCCGTGACCTCGATTTTTCGGACCTTCTTTTTCTCCATCGCGACCGTCTGAGTCGCCAGCACGTCGCGAATCTGGCTCGTCCCGATACCGAACGCGAGCGCGCCGAACGCGCCGTGGGTCGAGGTGTGGCTGTCGCCGCAGACGATAGTCATGCCGGGCTGGGTGAGTCCCTTCTCGGGCCCGATGACGTGGACGATTCCCTGCTCGCCCGAGGTCGGGTCTGAGAAGTTGATACCGGCGTCGCGGACGTTCTGTTCGAGTTCGGCCATCATCTCCTCTGCGGCGTCGTCGCGGAACGGCCGCGACTGGTCCGACGTGGGGACGATGTGGTCGACCGTCGCGTGCGTCCGGTTCGGGTAGGCGACTTCGAGGTCGCGCTCCTGCAGCATGCCGAACGCCTGCGGGCTCGTCACCTCGTGGATGAGGTGCAGGCCGCAGAACAGCTGGGTCTGGCCGGTCGGAAGCTCCGAAACCGTGTGTTCCTCCCAGACCTTGTCGTACAGCGTTCCCTCACTCATGTCCGTCACCCGGTACGACGCTGTCGTCGTGGCCGCGTTCCCAGACTTGGTTCGCGCCCTCGCCGTTGCGGGGCGTGTGGTCCACGTCGCCCATCGTCTCCGTCTCGGTCGAGTCCGTCGCCGCGGCCGTCGCGTCGCTCCGACCGCCGTCGGTGACGGCCGGGCCGCGCTCGTAGACCGTGGTGAACGTCTCGCCCGTATAGGGATTTGTGTGGCTGATATCTCGCATTCGGTCGGTCGTGTCGTCGCGTGTCATTGGTGTCGTGTTCAGTCGTCCGCCGGTGCTTCGGCTTTCTCCGCGTCCGCTTCTTCTTCGTCGTCGGCCCACGCGAACAGGTCGCGCAGCGGCGCGCCGACCTGTTCGATGTGGTGGTTCTCTTCTGCGTCCTTGAGCTGGGAGTACGACGGGCGGCCCGCCTGGTTCTCCAGAATCCACTCGCGTGCGAAGGTGCCGTCTTGGACCTCCTCCAGAATCTCCTCCATGTTCTCGCGGGCGTGCTCGTCGACGACGCGGTCGCCGCGGGTCAGCCCGCCGAACTCGGCGGTGTCGGAGACCGAGTCCCACATCTCGCCGAGCCCGCCTTCGTACATCAGGTCGACGATGAGCTTCAGTTCGTTCAGGCACTCGAAGTACGCCATCTCGGGGGAGTAACCCGCGTCGACGAGCGTCTCGTAGCCCTGCTTGACCAGCGAGGTGACGCCGCCGCAGAGGACGGCCTGCTCGCCGAACAGGTCGGTCTCGGTCTCCTCTTGGAACGTCGTCTCGATGACGCCCGCGCGGGTACAGCCGAGGCCGTGGGCGTAGGCCAGCGCTTCTTCCTTGGCGTCGCCCGTCACGTCCTGGTAGACGGCGATGAGACCCGGCGTCCCCTCGTTCGCCTCGTAGTTGCGGCGGACGAGGTGGCCCGGCGACTTCGGCGCGACCATCGTCACGTCGACGTCTTCCGGGGGCCGAATCTGGTTGTAGTGGATGTTGAAGCCGTGGGCGAACTGGAGCGTGTCGCCGGCGTCGAGGGAGTCTCGAATCTCCTCGAACACCGCCGGCTGGACGGTGTCGGGGACGAGAATCGAGACGATGTCGCCCTCGGCGGCCGCCTCGGCGGGCTCTTTGACGCGGAGGCCGTCGGCTTCCGCGGCGGCGCGAGACGAGGAGCTGGCTCGGAGGCCGACGACCACGTCGACCCCGCTGTCGGCGAGGTTCTGCGCGTGGGCGTGGCCCTGACTGCCGTAGCCGATGACGGCTACGGTCTTGTCGTCGATCTGGGAGCGGTCGGCGTCGTCGTCGTAGTAAACTTCCGTGGTGAGTTCTGTCATTGCGTGTTTGTGTTGGGTTTGGTGGGTTCGCCGGAGGTTCCGGGTTCCTCTCCGGGAACGGTCTTCTTCGAGCCGTGGGCGAGCGCGGTCTGACCGGTCCGGGCGATTTCGATGATACCGAACCGCCGGAACGCGTCCACGGCGTCGTCTATCTTGCGCTCGTCACCGGTGAGTTGGACCGTGATGGTCTCGGGACCGGCGTCGAGGGTGCGGCCGTCGTACATCTCCGTGATGGCGTGGACCTTGTCGGGGTCCTCGCCGCGGACCTTCAGGAGGACGAGTTCCGCGCGAACGGCGTCGTCGTCCAACTCGCCGACGGAGATGACGGGCTTGAGCTTCGCGAGCTGTTTTTCTATCTGGTCGATGCCCGGTTCGGGCTCCTCGACGACCATCGTGATGCGGGAGTGACCCTCGACGGTCGTGGGGCCCACGGTGAGGCTCTCGATGTTGAACTGGCGGCGGGCGGCGAGGCCGGCGACGCGCGAGAGCACGCCGGGTTCGTCCTCGACGATGGCCGAAAAGACCGTTCGCCGCGGTTCGTGTTCCGATTCCGCTTCGGGGTCGATGCGGATGCCCTGCGCGTTGCGTCGGCCGTCGGGGTGTGGCCGCTCGTCGGGCGCGGGGCCTTGCAGTCCCTTTCGATTGTCGCTCATAACTGGTCCTCCGAGAGTGCGAATTTACCGTTCGCGCCGCCCGAGGAGACCATCGGGTAGACGTTCTCCGCCGGGTCGACGTGGAAGTCGATGACCGAGGGGCCGTCGTACGCGAGCGCTTCCTCGATGGCGTCGGGAACCTCCTCGTAGGAGTCGACGGTCCAGCCGCGCGCGCCGAACGCTTCGGCGAGTTTGTCGAACTGGGGACACCAGTCGTAGCCGGCGGCCATGCGTCGGCCCTCGAAGAAGGCGTCCTGCCACTGGCGGACCATCCCGATGTACTCGTTGTTCAGGATGGCGACCGTGATGTCGAGGTTCTCGCGGACGGCGACCGACAGCTCCTGAATCGTCATCAGGAACGAAGCGTCGCCGTCGACGCAGACGACCGTCTCGTCGTCGTCGGCCGCGACCCGCGCACCGATTGCGGCGGGCAGGCCGTAGCCCATCGTGCCGAGGCCGTGGGACGAAACCCACCGCCGCGGCTCGGTGAACGTCCAGTACTGGGCGGCCCACATCTGGTGCTGGCCGACGCCGCTCGTGACGATGGTCTCGTCGGGCGTGGCCTCGTCGAGCGCCTCGACGACGAACTGCGGCTTCAGCGGCTCGTTGTCCGGGGCCGCGTAGTCCATCGGGTAGTCGTCTTTCCACGCGAGACACTGGTCGACCCACTCGGGCGCGTCGGGGCCCTCGTCGAGTTCGGCGTCGACGCGCTCGATGGCGCGGCCGGCGTCGCCGACGACCGGGTAGTCCGCGTGGACGTTCTTCGATATTTCCGCCGGGTCGATGTCGATGTGGACGACCTCGGCCTCGGGCGCGAACGTGTCGATACCGCCGGTCAGGCGGTCGTCGAACCGCGTGCCGACCGCGATGAGGCAGTCGGTGTGCGTGATGGCCATGTTGGCGTAGCCGGTGCCGTGCATCCCCGCCCACGAGAGGCAGAGTTCGTGGTCCTCCGGCATCGCGCCGATTCCGGGCATCGTGGTGACGACCGGAATCTGGTGCTCGGTCGCGAACTGCCGGGCGACCTCGGTCGCGTCGGCCTTGACGACACCGCCGCCGAACAAGAGAAGAGGTTTCTCCGCGCGCTCGATTGCGCGCGCGGCGGCCTCGACCTGCGAGTCGGCCGGGTCAGTACGGGCGCGGCACGTCTCGGGCGGCTGCGCCGGCCCCGGTTCGCTGTCGGTCTCGTTGAGCGAGACGTCCTTCGGGAGGTCGACGAGCGTCGGGCCCGGTCGGCCCTCCGCGGCGAGCGCGAACGCTTCGCCGACGGTGTCGCCGACGGTGTCGGGCGACGAGGCGAAGTAGTTGTGCTTCGTGATAGGCGCGGTGACGCCCGTGGTGTCGGTCTCCTGGAACGCGTCGGACCCGACCATGTCGGACGGGACCTGCCCCGTGAGCGCGAGCACCGCGTCGGAGTCCATGTTCGCGTCGGCGATGCCGGTCACGAGGTTGGTCGCGCCCGGACCGGACGTGGCGAGACAGACGCCGGGGTCGCCGCGAACGACGCCGTACGCGTCGGCCGCGTGCGCCGCGCCCTGCTCGTGGGCCATCGTCACG
Source organism: Haloferax sp. Atlit-12N (assembly GCF_003383095.1). Taxonomy (NCBI): domain Archaea; kingdom Methanobacteriati; phylum Methanobacteriota; class Halobacteria; order Halobacteriales; family Haloferacaceae; genus Haloferax; species Haloferax sp. Atlit-12N. The sequence goes on along the minus strand of NZ_PSYW01000005.1, from coordinate 229,672 downwards.
TGACGGATGTCAGAGTGGTACAGCGCGTCGTAGATGGGCATTATCGCCCCGCCCTGCACGCCGAACGCGGTCTCGACGCCGGCGTTTTCGAGGGCGCGGACGACTGACGTCGAACCCGAGGTGATCTCGGTCGGTGTCTCGGTCGAATCGTCTGCCCCGTCGGTCGCGTCGGGGTCGGTCGTGGCTGCGGTTCGTTCGCTCATGTGTGGGCTCCGTGGTGTGTGGTCGGTCGTCGATACGGACTGTCTGGTGACTGCGTGTGGTGCTGGTTCGCCATTGTGGGGACTGCGGACGTGTCTGAAAACGGTGCGAATACGCGGGACGGAGAGATGGTGTGGTAGGGGGCTATGCCCCTACAATAATGAGCGACCGAATCGCACCGACGGCGGCGGCGCTGGTCCCGGCTTCCGGGGTCGCGCGAACCGCGTGTTCGTCGTGCGAGGTCATCGTATGCCACACGTCCGTCCCGGCCGTAATAATGCTTTCGCGGCGGGCAACGATTGCACGCCACTCGGGAGGTCGGACGCATGCAGGGCGGTCGCCCCGTAGGGCCACAGCCCGGCGCCATCAGGCGCGGACCTCCTCCGTGTCGTCCTCGTGGGTGATACCCACGTCGCGGGCGAACACCTCGAGCGTCGAGTCGTCGACGCGTTCCTTCTCCGCGCCGTGGTCTTTGACGCGGCGGGTTACCTCCCGGACCTCGGCGTCCGAGGGTTCGAACCCGATATCTGCGAGGCGCTTGCGTACCGAGTGCGTCCCCGTGTGTTTGCCGAGTACGAACTCGCGGGTCGCGCCGACCATCTCCGGGGTCATGACGCCCGGTTCGAAGGTGTCGGCGTTCTCGATGACGCCGGCGGCGTGGATGCCGCTCTCGTGAGAGAAGGCGTTGCGGCCGACGACCGGCTTGTTCGCCGGAACCGGGATGTCGGACGCCGCCTCGACGACGCGAGCCAGCTCGGTTATCTTCGTCGTGTCGATGCCGGTGTCGACGCCGTAGAGGGATTCGGCGGCCATGACGACCTCCTCGTAGGCGGCGTTGCCGGCGCGTTCGCCGATGCCGTTGACCGACACCTGCGCCTGTGCGGCGCCGGCCTCGAAGCCGGCCATCGCGTTCGCCGACGCCAGTCCGAAGTCGTCGTGCGCGTGCACGTCGATTCTCGCGTCGGTGTGCTCTCTGACCGTCGCCACCATGCGGGCGAAGCGAGTCGGCGTCGCCACGCCGCAGGTGTCCGGCAGGTTGATCCAATCGACGCCCGCCTCGGAGACGGCCTCGACGACTTCGATGAGGAAGTCCTCGTCCGTCCGGGTGGCGTCCATCGGTGAGAACATTACTTCAACGCCCGCGTCGCGGACGTGTTCGACACTGCGGACGGCCCGCTCGACGGCTTCCTCGCGGGAAGCGTGCATCGAGTCGGCCAACTGGACGTCGCTGGTGCTCACGAACGTGTGCACCATGTCCACGCCGGAATCCAGCGCGGCTTCGATATCCTTGTCGACGACGCGGGCCAACCCGCACGTCGTCGCGTCCGTCGAAGCAGCGATATCTGCGACTGCTTCGAACTCCGCTTCCGAGTTCACCGGGAACCCGGCCTCGATGACGTGGGTACCCATGTCGTCGAGAGTCTCGGCGATGTCGCGCTTCTCCTCGTAACTGAACGAGGTTCGCGGTGACTGTTCGCCGTCGCGGAGTGTCGTGTCGAAGATTCGTACGTCTTCGATTTCAGATTGTTGGGCTAATGTGCCCTGGAAGAACTCGACCCGCCGGGGAACCCGACGAATCCTCCGTGTCGTTGTGAGACATCGTGTCAGTCACGTGCCCGAACTCCTATTTAAACGTTTCTCCCCGACAGTATCACGAACGTTCAGCGGGTGTTGCGTGACAACCACTCTCGAGGCTAATCGCTGTACCTAAACGTCCTTATACGATATCATGACATATGTTGACTTGATATGTTCGCTCGGCGTTCGATGGCTCCGGAACGATAATACAACTAAATAGAATTTAGAAACAAAATTTAGCACCCGGTGCGCGCACTCGCGACTGGACAAACGTGGAGCAAACTGCGACTGTCGTGTGGAACATGATACCAATGGGCGTGTTTTTACCGTCGAAGCCGCTCACTGCTCGACCGAACCCTTTTCTCGTCGCTCGACAACCGAGCGGGTATGGGCGATTTCAATCTCAACTTGCAGACGGCCGAAGAACATCTCGACGAGGACGACGCCGAGGGTGACGTGGTCCTCGGCGTCCTCGACGGCTCGACCCCGCCGGAGAAGTGGGTCCAGTCCGTCGCCCGCGGAAACGTCCTCTTTCTCGCCATCGAGGGTGACCTCAACAAACTCGCGTCGGGCTTCGCACGCGACGTCAAGGACATGGGCGGCCAGCTGATGCACTTCCGGAAGTTCCTCGTCGTCTCCCCGCCGGGCGTGGACATCAACACGGACGACCTCTGACCGGGCGGCTCGTCTGTCGCTCCGGCGAGCGCCGACGCGGGAGGCGAGAACCGGGCGCATCGGCCGCGGGGAGAGTCCTTATGCGCCGCGCGTCCCACGATACTGGCATGCCGATGAAAGGTCGCGGCACGTCCGACCTCCGCGAAATCGACCGATGGGACCACGGCGTCGGATGGCTCGCATACCCCGACGAGACCATGCAGCGGGCCAGTCACGCCGTCGAAGTCGACGGCGACGTGTGGCTGTTCGACCCAGTCGATGCCCCCGGCGTCGACGACCTGTTCGCCGAGTTCGGCGACGTGGCCGGCGTCGTGGTCGGACTCGACCGACACAAGCGCGACTCGGCCGCCATCGCGAACCGCCACGAAGCCCCCGTTTACGTCGCCTCGTGGATGACCGGCGTCGCCGACGAACTCGACGCGCCCGTCGAGCGCTTCGGGGCCGACCTCGCCGACTCCGGCTTCGAAGCGTTCCGTCTCGTCGACCGCTCCGTCCCGCCGTGGCAGGAGGTCGGCTTCTATCACGACGGGTACGACCTGCTCGTCGTCCCCGAGACGGTCGGCACGGTCGGCTACTTCTGCGCCCGCGGCGAGCACCTCGGCGTCCATCCGATGCTCCGGCCGTTCCCGCCGCGGCGCGTGCTCTCCCGGTACGACCCCGAGCGGCTGCTCGTCGGCCACGGCGCGGGCGTACCCGTGAACGCGGGCGACAAACTCCGGACCGCACTCGGCAACGCCCGACGAAACCTCCCGAGCGCCTACTTCCAGGCGTTCACCTCGATGCTCTCGAACTGATGTCCGACGACACGACGGCCGTGGGCGACGAGACCACGCCCGGCACCGAAGCTGAGTCTGACCGCGCGACCGACGGGGCGGCCGACGAGTCGGAGCGACAGCGAGTCCACGTCACGCGAGGGCTCGTCGACGTGCTGCTCGATATGGCCGAGGAGGCCGAGCCGACGTCGATGAACCTCGTCCTCGCGCCGACGCCCGCGGGCGAGTTCGACGAGGATCTCGGCCTCGACCCGGAGACGCCGGTGCTTACCCACTTCTACATGGCCGAGGCCGGCCAGTCCGTGAGTGCCGTCTTCGGGATGGACCTCGGGACGCCCGCCGGACGCGGCCGCGCCCGCTTTCTCACCCACCCGCAGGGACCGTTCGAACTCACGGAGCGCGACGACCTCGCGGCCGTGGTGCTCCTCGCCGTTCCCCCGTGGGAGCGGCGGACGCTGGGCGCCTTCGACCGCGCCGGGCGGAAGTTGAAACTCGTCGTGCTCGACGCCGAACCGCCGCAAGAAGAACTCGACTGACTACCGCAGATAGCCGAGGTCGGTCAGCTGTTCCGCTATCTCCTGGAACTCCGACTCCGAGAGGTCGCCGCCGGAGCGCTCGTGTTGGATGACGATGCTGCGCAGGAGGAACCGGACGAGGTCACTCGTGCTGGAGAACGTGGTTCCTTCGAGCGTGTCGTCGACGCGGGCGGCCAACTCCTTCGGTATCGAGACCGTCGTGTACTCGGTCATGGCTCGAACGTGGCTCCGGGCGGGGTTAACCCCAACGGTGGGTCGCGAACCAAACGTTCGTCGCGGTTTTTCGGCGCTCACCGGCAGTATCACCGAAGGTCGGGGGTTTTTCCATGCGGGACATCCTATACACGTTCGATGGCCGCGAGACCGCCCCAAAACGATACATCAGAGCCGGACTCAATCGAATTCGGTATCGCCGCGCTCGCCGCCGACGTCGACGCCGCAGACATCGACTACCCGGCAGACGCGAGAGAGATTGCGCGGGCGCTTGACGACGTCGCCGTGCCGATAGACGCCGCGGGCAACACGGTCGCGATAAGCGACGCCCTCGCCGCCGCGCCGAAAGACCGGTTCGACTCCCGCCGCGACCTCTTAGAGACGCTCCACCCCGTGTTCGAGGAGTTCCGCGCCAAGGCGTCGAAGAGTCTGATGGGTCGACTCCGTTCGCTCGTCCCGTTCTGAAAGCGGTCTCGGTCGAGTCCTCCGGTTCCCACGCCCGGGCGCGAGCCGACGGCGACCCCGATTCCGACGCTCACTCCAGTTCTTCGATTCGTTTCATCTGCTCGCGGTGCAGCGACAGGATGAGGTCCGAGAGCACGCCGAACATCAGCAGTTGCACGCCGAAGAGGATACCCGCCGCGGAGACGACGGCGATGACCTCGTGGGAGATAGCGCGGATAAACCACTCGTAGGCGACGTAGCCGGCGAGGCCGACCCCGGTCGCGGTCGACGTGAGCCCGACGCTGCCGAAGTAGAAAAGCGGGTTGTTGGTCTTGGCGCGGCGGTACAGTTCGAGGAAGATGATACCGCCGTCGCGGACCGGGTTGAGGTTCGTGTCCGAGCCGTTCGGTCGCGGGTAGTAGGTCGTGGGGACGACCGTCGTCGGGATGTCGCGTTTCGCGCACTCGACGGCCATCTCCGTCTCGATGCCGAAGCCGTCGGAGGTGAGCGTCATGTCGAGGAACGACTCGCGGGTGAACGCGCGGTAGCCGCTGAGGATATCGCGGAAGTCCTGGCCGTGGATAAACGCGAACGCCCGGTTGATGATGCGGTTTCCGACCTTGTTCAGCCGCGTCATCGCGCCCGGTCGCATGTCGGCGAAGCGGTCGCCGATGACGTGGTCGTACCCCTCGGTGAGCGGGCCGAGCATCTTCGTCGCGTCGCTCGCTTCGTAGGTGCCGTCGCCGTCGAGCATCAGGACGTAGGTCGCTTCGACGTGCTCTTCGACCGCCTCCCTGACCGCCTGCCCCTTCCCGCTTCCGCGCTGTACGACGACGTGCGCGCCGGCCTCCTCGGCGAGTTCTCGCGTCCCGTCCGTGGAGTCGCCGTCGATGACGAGGACGTTGTGGAACCCCTCGTCTCGGTAGCTGGCGACGACCTCGGCGATAGTCTCCGCCTCGTTGTAGGTCGGGACGAGGACGCAAACGTCCGCGTAGTCCATCAGCGGGACATCCAGCGGGCAGTATAAAAGGACTTCTGGATGTGTCCCCGCGAATGCACTGGGCGAGAGCAACCTACAGCACTTTTATTCTCGGTGGGAAAACCCCACACCATGCGCGCACGCCTTCGTCGCCTTCTCGCCGCGACGTTCGGACTCCTCTCTCTGACCGGGGTACCCTACCTCGTCTATCTCGCGTTGCTCCGGATCGTCGACACCGCGGGGTCGCCCGCCCGGAAATCCCCGGACGAGCCGACCGTGAGCATCGTCCTTCCGACCTACAACGAGGCGAGCATCATCGAGGCGAAGCTCGAAGACATCCTCGCGCTCGACTACCCGATGGAGAAAGTCGAGGTGGTCGTCGCCGACGCGAGCGACGACGACACGCCCGCGGTCGTCCGCGACTTTTTCGCCGGCCGCGACGCCCCCGAACTGACGCTCCTCCACGACGACGAGCGCCGGGGGGTCGCACCCGCCCTCAACGAGGCGTTCGCGGCGGCGAGCAACGAACTGCTCTTCCGAACCGACGCCGACTCGAAGCTCGCCCCGGACGTGCTCCGGCAGGCGGCGGCGAACCTCTCGGACCCGACTATCGGCGCGGTGACGGGCCAACAGTCCGAAGTCCTCGGCGACAGCGAGGTCGAATCGGACTACCGCGGCATCCTCACGAAGATTCAGGGCCTCGAATCCCACCTCGACTCGACGTTCATCTTCCACGGCCCCTGCTTCGCGTTCCGCGCCGAGGACTTCGTTCCCATCGACCCTGACTCCCTCGCCGACGACACCGAACTCGCGCTCCGCATCCGCCGGGCCGGCAAGCGCGTCGTGATGGACCCCGCGATGGCGTTCACCGAGTCCGGCGTCTCCGAGTTCTCGAAGCGCCGCCAGCGCAAGGACCGCCGGGCGATGGGCCTACTCAAACTCCTCGTCCAGAACCGGGACATGCTCGGCCGCTACGGGTTCTACGGGACCGTCGTCCTCCCGTTCAACTGGTGGTTCATGATCGTTTCGCCGTGGCTGCTCGCGGCGAGCGTCACGCTGGCGACCGTCGCCGGCGTCCTCCTCGCGGGGCCGCTCGGCCTCGCCGTGCCGGCCGCCGTCGCCGCCTTCGCGTGGGCCGGCCAGTCTGAACGCCTCGGCCCGCTCCAACCGCTGTACGCCGTCTTCGACTCGCAGGTGTCACTGCTCGTCGCCGCGGTCGAACTCCTCCGCGACGAGGGCGACGGCACGTGGGAACTCGACCGCGAATCGAGGGAGTACTTCGAGTGAACGTCCTCTACGTCACGACGCGGTATCCTCCGCACACCGGCGGCGTCGAGACCCACGTCGCCGAGCTCGCGTCCCGGTTCGCCGCGGCGGGACACGACGTAACGGTCCTCACCGCCGACGCCGAGGGACTCACCCGCTCGGCGGAGTACCGGGAGGGCGTCCGCGTGATTCGACACCCCGGCGTCGCCCCCGGTGGCGCGTTCCACGTCGCCCCGGAGATTCTGGCGACCCTACGCCGTCTCGTCGGCGACGCCGACATCGTCCACGCCCACAACTACCACTCGCTTCCACTCCTGTTCGCGGCGCTCGGTACCGACGCGGAGACGCCGTTTGTCGCCACCCCGCACTATCACGGCGGGAGCGCCTCCGCACTACGGGACAAACTGCTGTCCGTCTACCGAGTTCCGGGCCGCTGGGCGCTCCGCCGTGCCGACGCTCACATCGCCGTCAGCGGCTGGGAGCGCCGGCAACTCGAAGCCGACTTCGGCGTCGAGGCGACGGTGATTCCGAACGGCCTCGACGTGGCGCGGTTCGCCGAGGCGTCGCCCGACCCCGAGTGGGCGGACCGCGACTACCTGCTTTCCGTCGGGCGGTTAGAGGAGTACAAAGGCGTCCAGCACGTGATTCGAGCCCTCCCCGACCTCGATTACGACCTCGCGGTCGCCGGCTCCGGCGACTACGGGTCGGAGCTGAAGCGACTCGCCCGCGAGGTCGGCGTCGAAGACCGCGTTCACTTCCTCGGCTTCGTCGCCGACGAGGACCTACCGGGGCTGTACGCCGGTGCGGCGGCGTTCGTGACGATGTCGGAGTTCGAGGCTTACGGGATGACGGTCGCCGAGGCGCTCGCAGCGGGCACCCCGTGCGTCGTCCGCAACGCGGGAGCGCTCGTCGACTGGGCTGAGCGCCCTGACTGCGTCGGCGTTGACCCTGCAGACCTCGTCTCGGGCGTCGAGCGCGCCGTCGACCTCGACGCGCCGGCCGAGTCGCTCCCGACGTGGGAGGACGTGGTCGAACGGACGGCCACCGTCTACGACTCGGTCTGTCGCGGCAGCTGGGCCGAATAGAGAACCGAGGCCCCGTTCCAAGTCGGCACGGTAGTCTCCGCTCGATGGGCGCTGGCTTAGCTGCCCGATAGACCGGGGACCGTGTTTCTGATCGTCTCGCGGAAGTGGCTGCTCAGACCAAGGAGCGCCGCAAAGTAGGCGACGGCACCGAACCCGACGACGAGCAGCAGCGAAACCCACCCGGTGATCGAGACGGCGTATTCGATGACCGACCAGACAAGAGCGAACATGACCGCGCCGGCGACCGTCTGTTCGAGCATCGGGCGCGTGAACACGATGCCGCCGAACTCGCGGTGAGCGACGTACTGAAAGACCACGTGACGGGCGACCTCCGCGGCAACCGTGCTGGCAACGACGCCGACGAGCCCATAGACGCTCCCGAGCGCGACCGCGAGCGGGAGATGCAGGAGTACGATGAGGCTGTTCACCCGAAAGACGAGCTCCGGGCGGTCGGTTCCCTGCAGGACGGCCTCGAAGGGGTGGCGGTAGGCGTTACCGATCTGGAACAGGGTCATCCCGATAACCACGAGCACCGGCGTGTTTGCGAAGTCGCTACCGAACAGCGTCGTGACCAGCTCTTTCGGCATCGCGGCCGCGCCGAAGAAGACCGGTATCGCGATGAGCCCCGCATAAGAGATGGAGTTTATGAGGTCGAACCGCACGTCGCCGCCGACAGAGTCGACGCCGCTCGACTTAACGTTCAGCACGTTACCAATAGTCGTCGCGAACATCGCGCCGGGCTGGGCGAGCTGAATCGAGACCGAGTAGTACGCTACTGACGCCGGGCCGACGAACGCCTGGATGATGAGCACGTCGGCGCTGGAGTAGAAGTTCGACAGCATCGACGTGGGGACACTCCAGCGGGCGAAGTCGTAGATGCGCTCGGCGACCAGCTTCGTCGGGCGCGCGGGGAGGACGCGCGATAGGGCCGCGGCGAGGACGGCCGTTCCGACCGTCGCGATGGCCAGGCCGATGACGAGCCCGAACGCCTCGAAGCCGAGCCAGTAGAAGAGCAGTTGGAGCATGATGGTCAGGAGGCTCCGGATGCCGTCGACCCACGACGAGACCGCGGGGTGGCCGGTGCCGGCGTAGAGCTTGTTCGTGATATTGAACAGGCCGAGCGTCACGACCACGAGCACCACGCCGGCAGCCAGTTCGCGAGTTCCGAAGTAGTCGACCGCGTAGGGTTCGAGGAGGACGTATGCGCCGGCGACGACGAGCGAGAACGCGAGGTGTGCGAGGAGCGCCGTCCCCAAAAAGGAGTCTGGCTCGACGCCGACCTCGCTCACCCGCTTTTTCACCGCTGCGCCGATGCCGCTCGGAACCTGCGTGAGGACGAACGCGGCGGCGAGGACGGTCCGATACTTCCCCCAGCCGACATCGCCGAGGAGGTTCGCGAAGATGACCACCCCGGCGAATCCGGTGCCGGCAGTAAGGACCTTCGAGAACAGGGAGATAAACGCCTCGCGGCCGATAGAGAGGCTGTCTGTCTCTTTCATGGGGCGCTGTACGACCGGCGTGCGAGAGGGTAGTCGGTCACGGTTGGGTCAGAGGTATCCGAGCTCGCGGAGTCGGTCCGCCGTCGCGCCGTCGACGCCGAGTTCGTCTTCGGCGGACCGGGCACGCTCCGCGGAGTCGGCGACGGGCGTCTCGAAGAACGATTCATCGAGTGACTCGGCGTCGAACGAATCGTCGATGCCCGCCTGCCAGCACGGCCGGTCGGCGTCGAGGCGGTAGGTCTCTCGGCTCCCGTCGTCGGCCCAGACGAACTTCCGGTCACCGTCATAGACGGCGCGGAGCATCCGGTTCGTGTCCCGCTCCTGCTCGGCGAGCTTGTGCTGTTTGCCGCTGTGTCCGATTCGCTCGACTGGAATCCGTTCGTCGGTCACGTCGGGGCACTCGCCGCGGGCGAGGCCGACGAGGAGGTCGCCGAGTCGAAGGTGCGAAACGTAGCCGTCAACGACGTCGGTACCCTCGCTGGGCGAGTTCACGACCACGAGCGGAACGTGTGTCAGCGCCTCGTTGAGACTACTCTCGGTGTGGCCCCACAGGCCGCCGTCGGCCTCGAACGCGAGGTTGTCACCGTGATCGGAGGTGACGACGAACGTCGTCTCCTCGTCGGTCATCGACTGCACCTCGTCGATGAACGTACACACCTTGCGGTCGAGGTAGTCGATGGCCGCGCCGTAAAGGTCTCGGTAGCGCGTCATCTCGGTCTCGTCTCCCTCGGCAACGATGCGCGACCAGTCGAGGTGCTCTGAGCTCCACGAGTTCGGCGCGTCGTGGAGGTCCCTGTCGTATCCGAGGATGTGTCGCAGGGGACCGTGGGCGTCCATAAAGTTCGTAAAGAGGAAGAACGGCTCACTGGACGCGCCTACGAGGCGGTTCGCCTGCCCGATGAGCGTCTTCGCGCCATCGTCCATCGGTTTCGGGACCGGAGCGGTCGCCAGCGTGTTGTCGACCTGGACCGCAACGCCGTTGAGGAGGCTTTGAATCGGCTTTTCGTGTTCGAGCGCGCGCTTGAGGAACTCGAGTTGTTTCCCGAGGCCGGTCTTCTGTGAGGACTGGCCGAAGCGGGCCACGTCGATACCCTCAGGGAACCGCCGGTCGGGCGAGATGTTAGAGAACTCATCGAAGAAGCCGTCGAACCCGAACGACGACCCCGCCCAGACGTTGGCGCTCACGCCGAGCGCGCGGTGGTCCGGGAGGTCGGCGAGAAACGTATCGTCGCGGCCAATACCGGAGAAATCTCGGTGGTACGCATGGACACCGTGTTGGTGCGGGAGCGTCCCCGTGAACATGCTCGCGTGGCTCGGAGCGCTCCACGTACTGGCGGTGCGGCACTGGTCGTAGACGATGTCCGCCCGCTCCCGGAGCCGCGAGGAGAAGGAATCGAAGAAGTCCTTTCGGACAGTATCGAGACAGATAAGGACGACATTTCTCATACGTCGGTACAGGTGGTTGATGCGGCGGCCATAGAAAGGTTCTTCGGGACCGATATCACCGCCGAAATCGCCCGAAACCGGACGGGCGAGCAGCCGCTGGCCGGCTGCGCGTCATATGTAACCGAGGTCGCTCAGCCGCGCTTTCGTCGTCTGGTCCACGTCGTGGTCGGTGCTCGCGGTGACCGCCTCACGCTTGTACTCGTCGAGCGGGACGTCGAAGAACTCTTTATCGAGGTCACCGATATCGGCGTCCTCCGCGGTTGTTTCCTGCCAGTTCGGTCGCTCAGGGTCGAGACGATGGCGGAGCCGGTGTCCGTTTGAGTCCCACTCGTACTTGTCGGTGCCGTCGTAGACGACGCGAATCATGCGGTCCCACTCGCGGCGCTCGGCCTCGGATGCGTCGGCGGCCATGTTGGAGCCGATTCGCTCGGCGGCGATGCGGTCTTCGAATACGTCGGGGGCCTCCCCGTGTGCGAGGCCGACGAGCAAGCGACCGAGGTCGACGTGCGAGAAGTAGTCAGTTTCGTGAGCGTCGTAACCCTTCGGCGCGTTGACCACAAGAAGCGGGACGTGAAGCAGCCCCTCGGAGAGGACGCCCTTGTGGGCGAGGAGGCCGCCGTCGGCCTCGAACGCGAGGTTCTCGCCGTGGTCGGCGGTGACGACGAACGTCGTCTCCCTGTCCGTCGCCGCCTGGACGCGGTCGATGAACGAACACACTTTACGGTCGAGATAGTCGATGGCCGCGCCGTAGAGCCCACGGGTGTGTTCGATGTGCTCCCAGTTCTCCTCGAGTTCGCCGGAGACGTTGACCTCGTGGGTGCTGTACGCGCCCGTCGTCCACGAGTACGGCGCGTCGTGGAGGTCGGAATCGTAGCCACGGACGTGCGTGAGCGGCCCGTGAGCGTCCATGAAGTTCGTGAACATGAAAAACGGGTCCGCGTCGCCGTGTTCGCGGACGAGCTTCACCGCCTCGCGCGCGACGATATTCGCGCCGTCGTCGAGTGGTTTCGGAACGGGGAGCTCCGCGAACTGCCGGTCGAACTCGACGAGCGCGCCGTTGGCGAGGCTCTGGACCGGATGGTCACTGGCGAGCGAGGCTTTCAGGAAGGCGAGGTAGCGGGCGAGTCCCGTCTCCTCACACTCCTGTCCGAACTTTTCGGCGTCGATGCCATCGGGGAACCGCCGGTCGGGCGAGACGCTGGTAAAGTCGTCGAAAAGCAGGTCGAAGCCGAACGCGTCGCTGGCGTAGACGTTCGCGCTCGACCCGAACGCCCGGTGGTCCGGGAGGTCAGCGAGAAACGTGTCTTCCCGACGGAGCCCTGAGAAGTCCCGGTTGTACACGTGAATCCCGTGTTGGTGCGGTAGTTTCCCGGTCATCATGCTCGCGTGGCTCGGAACGCTCCAGCCACTCGCAGCGCGACACTGGTCGAAGGAAGCGTCGGCCCGCTCGCGCAACCGCTCGGCGAACCGGTCGAAGTAGTCCTTCCGGACGGTGTCGAGGCAGATGAGGACGACGTTTCTCATTTCGGATTGTCGGCGATTCACCGCCGGAGGTTATAGCACCTTCGAGTGCGCCGACCGCTGAGCAACAGATATTTGAACGCACCTGCCACACCACCGAAGCAATGAACACCGTGTTGATCACCGTCGACGCGCTCCGGGCCGGCCACGTCGGCCAGTACGGCTACCAGCGGGACACGCTTCCGGTCCTCGACCGCCTGCTCGACGACGACTCGACGCTGTTCACCGCCGCCTTCGCCAACGGGACCAACACGGGAATCTCGGTGCCGTCGCTTCTCACCTCCCGGTACCGCGGGGACGAACACGCCCGCGACGGACCGAACATCGCCTCTCCGCTCCCCGACGAGGTATCGACCGCCGGCATCCATTCGAACACCTATTTCGCGAGCCGCGTCCCCCGCCCGGCCGACTTCGACCACTTCGACGACTTCGGCATCATGGACTCCGAGGACTCGGGGTCGCCGTCGGCGGCCCACAGACTGTTTCGGCGGACGATGGACCTCGTCCGTCCGACGGTCGAGTCGCTCGGAATACGTCCCCTCGCCGAACGGATTCAGGAGGCCGTCTTCCCGGCGTCGCTCATCATGGAGCAGACGGTGTACGAGAACGCCGAGAAGACGACCGACCGGGCCCTGGAGTGGCTCGACGGCGTCGACGGCGACTTCTTCCTGTGGGTCCACTACATGGACCCACACCGTCCTTACGGCATCGACCTCGAGGACCCGGCGTACGCCGAGCCCGCCGACGAGTCGGAGATTCGCCGTCTCATGTCCAAGGCGGGAATCCACCCCGAAGACGTAACCGAAGCGGAGCGTCAGCGAATCGTCGATCTCTACGACTCGGATATCCGGTACACGTCCGACCACATCGACCGCTTCCTCGACGGGTTGCAGTCGCTCGGCCGCTACGACGAGACGGATATCATCCTCACCGCCGACCACGGCGAAGAGTTCGCCGACCACGGGAACTACTACCACCGGAACCGCCCCTACGACGAACTGACGCACGTCCCGCTCGTGGTGAAGTCCAACCGGGGCGACGGCGGGGTCGTCGACGAACAGCGCGAACTGCTCGACCTCGCGCCCACGGTAGCGCGAAACCACGGCGTCGAACCGCCGAGCGCGTTCCGCGGGACCGACCTCTTCGAGGGCGGTCCCCGGCGGGTCGTCTCGACCGGGTCGTTCAGCGACGCCGGCCCCGTCGTCGGCGTCCGCGAGGACGGCTGGAAGTACATCGCGGTCGACGGCGAGGAAGACGAACTGTACGACCTCCGCGCCGACCCGAAAGAGCGCGAGAACGTCGCGGCCGACCACCCCGACCGCTGTGCCTCGTTCCGGTCGGAGATTCCGCCGCACCTGCTGCGCGAGGCGACCGAGGGCGTCCCGGAGGCCGACGACGTGAGCGAGGACGTACAGAAGCGACTCGAAGAGCTCGGATATATGGATTGACTGCGAGGAGACGTCGCCAGCGGCGATAGCGTGGTGTCGTCCCGCTACGACGGGACGCTACAGGTAGCCGAGCGAAGAGAGCTTGCTATCGAGACCGACATCGTCGGGGTCGGTGGATGCGGCGGGCGGCTCGTGGGTTCCCTCGTCAGTCGCCTCGGTGACGACCCACGGAACACGAATGAGTTCCGGGACTGGAGTCGATTTGTGGTGGCCGTACAGCCCCCACTCGCCGAAACACTCGCCGTGATCCGACGTGATTATCACCCGCTCCGCATCGAGATTCGAGAGGAGGAGTTCGAGGTCATCGAGCGCCCAGCGTAGGTTGTCTAGGTAGCCCTCCCACGCCTCCTCGCGAGTTATCTTTCCGTCGAGAATCGCGCCGAATATCCCGGACCGGTCGTTCGCGTCGTCCTCGATGGCGAGCGCCCCACAATCGTGCTTCTCGAAGTGCGGGTACGGCGTGTGCGGCTGTTGGTACTGGATAATCGTTCGCTCTGGATCGAGTTCGCGGTGAGCCGCTATCGAGCGGTTCGTCACCGTCCGCGGCCGGACGCTCCCGATGTCGGTCTCCCAGGCGTCCCGCCACACCTCGTCCAACAGCAACCAGTCGTTGGGGTCGAGCATGGCGTCAGAGTTCGGGTTGAACGTGACGAACGCCGTCTGGTCCATCTCCTCGCGATACTCTTCGGTGAAGTTGTACCGCATGAACTCGCGGGAGTTCGACCCGAGCGAGGTGGCCGCCGGGACGCGACCGTTGGGGAGGAAGTCGTACCCCGATGCGACCGCTTCGAGGGCGTCGGGACGGCACGTGTCCAAAATAATCAGCGCGTCCCAGTCCCGCTCGTATATCGGTCTCCCAAGTCGTGGGGCGCGTGAATACGCCCGCCGAACCGCACCCCCCAGTAGCTCCGCGGCGCTGACTTTCGCCGCGGTCCCGAGATTCAGATTCTGATAGTACCACCGTGCGTTAGATACCCAATCGCCAAGCCCCATAGGTGATACTCCCTTCAGGGGGTTTTGAACGTTTCTCCACAGAAATACAGTTTGATAATTAGGAACCGGGTATCCCACTGTCGGCGCGAGACGTTCCAGCGTCGGTCACATGTCGGCGTATTTGCAGAACGCCTTCCTGCCCGCCTCGCTGAACTCGTCGCAGTCGACCTCGAAGCCGTAGTAGGCTTCCATCTCAGGGAGCGTCATCCGCGTCGCTGCGATGCGCGCTTCGAGCGCGCCCTTCCGCCGGAACTCCGCCGGGGCCTCGTGTCGTTCGAGCGGGAGCGATTTCAGGTAGGCGTACGGGAACGTCGCGAGGTCGTAGAGGCGCTTTAGGACCTCGCGAGGGAGGCTCCGCGGCCGCTCGAAGATGTAGTGGTGTTCGTGGTGGAGCGTCCATCGAATCGCGCTCCAGAAGGAGACGCCCGACTGGAAGTCGGTTATCTTCCCGTGGATGTCGCGGCTAATTTCGCCGCGCAGGTCGAAGTCGTAGCCCAGCGAGTCCGAGACGTGACCGTGGTCCAACCAGATGAGCGCGTCGCGGGCGTACAGCCGTCGCCAGTGGTCGCGGTCCTCTGCGCCGCCCACGTCGTAGTACGGCACGTCGAGCAGGAGTCCACGGGGAGCGATGTTCATCCCGCGCCCGCTGAGGAAGAAGGGGCGGTCGACCTGCGCCTCCAGCGCGTGGAATATCTCGACGAAGTCCTCGATGACCCCCTCGTGGTAGTAGTCGTCCGTGTCGAGCGATTCGAGGACGTACTCGCCGCGGGACTCCTCGAAGGAGATGTTTCGGTCCCCGCCGAGCCAGTTGCACTCGTCCGACCGGTCAAGAACCGCCCGCAGATTGTCGAATTCGGCCTCCAGCTCGCGGAGGATATCGCGGCTACCGTCGGTCGAACCGCCGTCGACGACGACGACCTCGTACAGCTCCTCGTCGACCTGCTCAACCATGCTCCGAAGCGACTCCTCGATGGTCTCGGCCATGTTGTAGTTACAGACCGCGATGGAGTAGCGAGGGGAACTGGACATACTCAGAGTGCCCCACACGAGGTTAAAAATCAACTGTCCGGTCGTCATCGTAGCCATTGCTCATCGTGCTTCTCTATCAACATTGATAACCGAGAGGAAAGGGTAATATAGCACCACGCGGAGACTCCGTACAATGCGGAGCGTAAAGACGACTGTCGAATCCGTGGTTTCGCGGCTTGGTTACCCCGAGGTCGCCACGACGCTCATCGACAAGTCGCCCGCGGAGACGAACTTCTCACGGGGGCGGAACGTCAGCATCGAATCCGGCTGTTCGATGCGAGGAGATATCTCACTCAGTGACGACGTGCACGTCGGTCCCGACTGCGTACTCAACGGGACGGTAGGTCTCGGGCGGGGGACGAACCTCAACGGTCGGAACACACTCAGAGGGACCGTCGATATCGGACGGTACTGTGCCGTTGCCCCCGGTGCGGAGTTTCGGTCGAAGAACCACACGACCGCGAATCCGACGCTGCAGTTGAAACTGTACCGACAGGTCACCGGCGACGAGTTGGCGTGGACCTCGAAAGGAGACATCGACATCGGAAGTGACGTGTGGATCGGTTCGAACGCGACCGTCCTCTCGGGGGTCTCAATCGGCCACGGCGCAATCGTCGGCGCGGGGGCCGTCGTGACGAGCGACGTAGAGCCCTACGCCGTTGTCGCTGGCGTCCCCGCCGAACGAAAGAAGTGGCGGTTCGACGAACACATCCGAGAGGAACTGCTCGACACGGCGTGGTGGAACTGGTCGGAGGAGAAGGTAGCAGAGAACAGGCAGTTCTTCGAGACGGACCTCACGAGCATCGAGAGCGTCTCCGACGTGCTCGGGTGAGACTGCCGAACGAATCCGAATCGGAACCCCAGCTGACTACTTGTAGCCGAGATTCTCCAGTCGCTCCGTGACCTCCGCGGAGGTGGCGCGGCTGCTGGACTCGACGCCGTCGTCGGTGATAGTCGGCCGCTCGCCGTCGAGGACCGCCCACGGGACCGTCACGAGGCCGGGATGGCGGTGGTACGGCAGGTGTTGGTGGTAGGTGAACGGCAGCGGCCACGACTTTGCTTCGACCACGTTGCCGTGGTCGGACGTGAGGACGATGCGCTCGTCGAACGCGTCGATGAGCCGTTGGACCTCGTCCATCGCGTAGGTCAGGTTCTCGCCGTACGCCTGCCACATCTCTTCTTCGTCGACGATGCCCTTGGCCGCGGCCTCGAAGACGTTTCCGGCGCGGTCGTCGCCGTCCATGTCCAGGTCCTCGAACAGCTGGTAGGTACAGAAGTGGAGGTCCGGGCGGCCGACGAACGGGACGTGCGGTTGCATCAGGTGGACGATGAGCCGCTTGTCCGGGTACTCTTCGCGCGCTCGAATCGCGGCGTCGATGATGGGCCCGGGGAGAATCGCCTCCACGTCGTCGTCGTAGGCGTCCTGCCACACTTCGAAGAGCTTGTGCCACTTGTCCGGCACCTTCTTCGAGACCTGCGGGTTGCCCGAGACGTAGACGATGTCGCCGTACTCGTCGGGGAACGAGACCGGGAGCCACTCGGGAGTCGCACTCGCTCGACTGGTCTCCGCGCGGTAGTCGTCGAACTGGTCGAGGTCGACGAACTCCTCGAAGAGGTCGGCCCGGCACGCGTCAAGGACGATGAGCGTGTCCCAATCCGCGTCGACCACGTCGATACCGCGCCTGCCCGGATACAGTTTCGTCTGAATCGCCCCGTTTCCCCGCCGCATCAGCGTCCCCCGCCACCAGTTCAAACTCCGGCCGTTCTCGGCGATCTGCGAGAGGCCGTATTTGATCCGGTCGAATGCGTTCGACATAGAGGACCGGACCCAACCGACCAAAGAAAAACTTTCTATGGCTTCGGAACACGACGGGCCGCGACGGCGACCCGCCGTCACAGCGACTCCGCCCGTAGACGCCCCGTTACAGGTACCCTAAGTCCTTCAGGCGCTCTTTCGTTGCACCCTCGGCGGCATCGATGCCCTCGCTCTCCTCGCGGACGCCGAGATCGTCGAACGCGCCGAACGTCTCCGAGACGACGCCGTCGTCGGTATCGGCGGCCTTCCACGCGGTCTTCGCGTCGAAGATGCGAACCGTGCTGGCGGCGTCCTCCCAAGACTGATACTGCACCACGCCCTCGTCGGTCGTCTCGTAAACGGTCCGTGAGACGCCTCCGTAGGGCATGACGGACCCGCAGAACTCCTCGGCGAGCGCCTGTGAGGGTTCGTCGAGGCCGTGGGTCGAGGCGACGACCGCCCCGTCGTCGGGGACGAACGCGTCGCGGTCCCAGTCGCCGTCAAGGACGGCGTCGACCACCCGTGGGAATTCGGTGAGCGAGGCCGCCGCGGAGACCGTCTCCGGGTCCGTCTGTCCAGGGAACTTGACCACGAGCGGGACGTGGAGGACCGCTTCGTGGACGTCCTTGCCGTGACCGGCGAGTCGGACGTCAGGCTTGACTTGGCTCATCTCGCCGAAGCCCTCGCCGTGGTCGCCGGTGACGACGATGAGAGTGTCCTCATACTCGCCACGGTCTTTCAGCGTCGAGACGAGGCGCTCGATTTGGGCGTCCATCTGGTGGATAGTTCCGTCGTACAGCCCCTCCATGGCGCGTTTCTCCCACCACGGGCGGTGATCACCGAGGTACTCCCACACCTGGTCGTCAACGTCCTGTTGGAGTTTCTGGAGGCGCTTTCCGCCCCACTTGTCGTGTTCCGGACGGGGTTCGTACGGCATGTGACCGTCCATAAGGTTGATGCAGGCGGCCCACGGGTCGTCGCGGTTCCGCTCCCAGTCCAAAAAGAGGTCGACGTACACGTCGGCGGGCGTCGTCGCCTTCAGCGAGTCGGGAAGGTACTGCGGGTAGTCCCACGCGAGCTTCGTGACGAGTCCGTTCGCGAGCGACTTCGCCGGGTGGTCGTGGGAGAGACACCGCTTGAGGTAGCCGACGTAGTTACCCTGACCCTCGGTGAGCACGAAATTGCTCGGGTCGAGCCCCTCGACGTACGGGATGTTCCGTGCTCCCTCGACGGTCTGGAAGGTCTCTTTCAGCCCCACGTCCATCTCGGTGACCCACGTGTTCTCCGAGAAGATACCCGTCGAGTAGCCCTCGTCGTCGGCGAGGCGCTCGAAGACGGTGTGACCGGGTTCGAGCTTGTTCTTCGCGCCGGTGACGCCGTGTTCGGCCACGTGGTAGCCGGTGAAGATGCTGGTGTGGCTCGGGAGGCTCCACGAGCCGGGGCTGATTCCGGTCTCGTAAACCGTGGCCTCGTCGGCGAGCGATTCCAAGAACGGGGTTGTCCGGTGTTCGTGTCCGTGCAGGCTGGTGTTGCTCGCACGGACGCTGTCCATGATGAGGAGTAGGATATTCATGATTCGGAGGTCTGAAATTCAGTGTTCGAGCGGTGCGTCGTCGGTGTCGCTGAGCGAGAAAACGTCACCAGTCCACGACGCGTCGTACTCGATTTTCGACGGGGAGATGACGTTCACCTTCGCGAGCGCCAGTTTGAGCGCGGGAACCGCGACCTGTTTCGGGTGGCGCTTGAACAGGTAGAACAGCCATTCGAGGTGCGTCCCCGTATCGAAGTCGGACTCGGTATCGTGGTGCGGGACGATGCGACGGGGCAGACGGTGAACCTCCGCGCCGGCCTTCTCGGCGCGAATCGCGAAGTCGGTGTCGCCGCCGTGTTCGCGGTTCTCGTCGAAGCCGCCGACGCGTTCCCACAGGCTTCGGTGGAATATCATGAACCTGGTGAGCGTCCACCGCATGGGCCAGAAGTCTTCTAGCCCGACGACCTGGAACTCGTGCATCGAGTCAACGAGGTGGGCCGCGAGCCGAGTGGGGAAGGTGATGTCGTCGTCGGCGACGATTATCCACTCGTTTTCGGCCTCCTCGATAGCTCTGTTTCGCGCGTAGTTGCGGCCCTTGTCGGTGCGGACGACGACGTCGAGCCACTCCGGGGCGGTCTCACTGGAGTAACATCGCTCTCGGTTGCTCGCGACGACGAGCGACGCGTCGGAGAGGGTGGCGGTCACGTCGAGCGCCCGCGCCGTGTCGTCGCGGTACGACGCACCCTCGTGGCTCCTGTCTTCCGTATCCCCGTCGGCCATACTGAGTGCTATCAGAAGGTCCCCTATAAAGAGTGTCGTTCGCGCGGGTCGGTGCTCGATCGGTCGCGAAACTGCGACCTGACGGCCGCAAAACCACTCTGAACCGGGTCTCGACGGGAGCGAGCCTGTCTCGCCGATGAAACCGAGTCATAAGGCTTATGCGGGTTTTCCCAGTCCATCGAAGCGATGAGCGCAGACACAGAGCGCATCGAGGGTCCCGACTCGAAGTCGGTCCTCGACCTCGCCAAAGACTGGTATCACGTCCCCGCCCTCCTCGTGATACTGGTCGCCATGTTGGCCGTCCGTCTTCGGTCGTATAGCAACTTTATCAGGGACGGTGATGTCCTCTTCTCCGGAAACGACGCTTGGTATCACCTCCGAGAGGTGACGTACACCGTCCAGAACTGGCCGTCGACGATGCCGTTCGACCCGTGGACGTACTTCCCGTTCGGGACGAGCGTCGGCCAGTTCGGGACGATTTACGACCAGATTATCGCCACGGCCGCCCTCGTCGTCGGCCTCGGCAGTCCGTCGGCCGACCTCGTCGCCAAGGCACTGCTCGTCGCCCCGGCTGTCTTCGGGGCGCTCGTAGCCATTCCGACGTTCCTCATCGGCCGTCGTCTCGGCGGTCGTCTCGGCGGCATCTTCGGGGTCGTTATCCTCGCTTTGCTCCCCGGGACGTTCCTCCAGCGCGGCCTCGTCGGCTTCGCCGACCACAACATCGCCGAGCCGTTCTTCCAGGGCTTCGCGGTCGTCGCTATCATGATCGCCCTTACCGTGGCGAACCGCGAGAAGCCCGTCTGGGAACTCGTCGCCGCCCGCGACTTCGACGCCCTCCGCTCCACCCTCATCTGGTCCGCGCTCGCCGGCGTGGGCATGGCGCTCTACATGTGGGCGTGGCCGCCGGGCGTCCTTCTGGTCGGTATCTTCGGCCTGTACCTGGTCCTCCAGATGGTCGCCGACTACGTCGGCGGACAGTCCCCGGAACACGTCGCGTTCGTCGGTGCGGTCTCGATGGCCGTCACCGGCCTCCTGATGTTCGTCCCGCTGACCGACTTCTCGTTCAGCGTGACGAACTTCAGTCTCCTCCACCCCGTGTTCGCCTTCGGTATCGGCGCGGGCGCGGTGTTCCTCGCCGCGCTGGCCCGGTGGTGGGAGTCTAACGACGTTGACGACCGTGGCTACCCGGTTGCGGTCGCCGCCCTCGGCCTCGTCGCCGTCATCGGCACGGCCGTCGTCCTCCCCGACGCCTTCCGTCAGGTGAGCGTCAACTTCCTCCGCACCGTCGGCTTCAGCGCCGGTGCGGCGACGCGCACCATCGGCGAGGCACAGCCCTTCATCGCCGCGAGCGTCCTGCAGAACAGCGGCATGACCGCCACCGAGCGCATCATGTCCGAGTACGGCTTCACGTTCTTCACCGGCCTCGTCGGTGCCATCTGGCTCGTCGGCAAGCCGCTCGTCCGCGACGGCGACACTCGGAAAATCGGCTACGTCGCCGGCAGCCTCGCCGTCTTCGGCGTTATCTTCCTGATTCCGGCCATCCCGGCCGGCATCGGTGGGGTCCTCGGCCTCGAATCCTCGCTCGTCAGCCTCGCCATCGCGAGCGCCCTCATCGTCGGCGCGGTGCTGCAGGCCGACTACGAGAGTCAACACCTGTTCGTGCTCGTCTGGGCGGCCATCATCACCTCGGCCGCCTTCACGCAGGTCCGCTTCAACTACTACCTCGCGGTCGTGGTCGCGGTGATGAACGCGTACCTCCTCCGCGAGATTCTCTCGCTCGGTATCATCGACCTCGCCGGCACCGACCGCCTCGACGACGTGTCGTACGGGACGGTCGCGGTCGTCGCCATCGCCCTGCTTCTCGTCCTCACCCCGGTGCTCGTCGTGCCGATTCAACTCGGCAACGCCGGCACCAGCAGCAACGCCATCGAGTCCGCTCAGACCGGACCGGGCACGGTGACGCAGTGGCAGGACAGCTTCGAGTGGATGCAGAACAGCACGCCCGAAGAAGGGCAGTTCGGCGGCGCATCCAACGAGATGGAGTACTACGGAACTTACGAGCGGACGAACGACTTCGACTACGCCGAAGGGACTTACGGCGTCATGTCGTGGTGGGACTACGGTCACTGGATAACCGTCCTCGGCGAGCGCATCCCGAACGCCAACCCGTTCCAGCAGGGCGCGACCGAGGCCGCGAACTTCCTCCTCGCGCCGAACGAGGAGCAGGCCTCCGACGTCCTCGCCGACATGAGCGAGGAGGGTAACGAGACCCGCTACGTCATGGTCGACTGGCAGATGGCCTCGACCGACTCGAAGTTCGGTGCGCCGACCGTCTTCTACGACGAGTCGAACGTCTCCACGTCCGACTTCTACAGTACGATGTACCGCCTGCAGGAGCAGGAGGGTCAGACGAGAGTCGCCGCCGTGTCGAGCCTCAAAGACCAGCGGTACTACGAGAGCCTGATGGTTCGGCTCTACGCGTACCACGGCAGCGCCCGTGAGGCGTCACCCATCGTCGTCGACTGGGAAGAACGCACGTCCGCCGACGGCGAGACCACGTTCAAGGTGACGCCGTCCGACGGGCAGGCAGTCAGAGTGTTCGACAACATGAGCGCCGCCGAGGAGTACGTCGCGAACGACCCGACCTCGCAGATCGGTGGTATCGGCACGTTCCCCGAGGAACGCGTCGCTGCCCTCGAACACTACCGCCTCGTGAAGTCCTCGAACAACTCGGCGCTCCGTTCGGGGTCGTACCAGAACTCGCTCGTCCGCGAGGGGAACACCTACGGCATCCAAGCACAGGCGCTCGTTCCCAACAACCCGTCGTGGGTCAAGACGTTCGAGCGCGTCCCCGGCGCGACGGTCGAAGGCAGCGGTGCCCCGGCCAACGCGACGGTGACCGCCCGCGTGCAGATGCGCGACCAGACCACGGGTACGAACTTCACCTACACGCAGCAGGCGCAGACCAACGCAGACGGTGAGTTCACGATGACGCTCCCGTACTCCACGACCGGCTACAACGAGTACGGCCCGGACAACGGCTACACGGACGTCAGCGTCCGCGCGACGGGTGGCTACACGTTCACCGGCCCGACGACGTTCGCCGGGAACAACACCATCGTCAGCTACCAGTCCCAGAACGTCGCCGTCGATGAAGGCCTCGTCAACGGTGCCGAAGACGGTGCCGTGGAGGTCACCCTCGAACGGAACGAACAGGAGTTCGACCTGACGGAGAACTCCGCTTCGAACGACTCGCAGACGAACGAGTCGTCGTCGACCTCGGCGTCGGTCGACGCGACCGCGGTCCCGGCCGCCGCGTAGGACCGGAACCGGTCCCCGCGCCGCCCGCAGTTTCACGCTTTTTTCGCGCACGGTCCGCAGAGCGGTGGACTGATGTCCTTCCCGAGCGAGCATCCGACAACGAAATGTCGAGGAACTCAGACGGGGCGACAGCCCGCTTCTCGTGGCTTCTCATCTACCTGAAGGGCGTCTGTATGGGTGCCGCCGACGCCGTTCCGGGCGTCTCGGGCGGCACCATCGCGCTCATCACGGGCATCTACGAACGGCTCATCAGCGCGGTGACGGCCATCACGCCCGGCCGCATCAAGCGCGCTCTCGGCATCGTCGTGCCGGGACGCCGAGCCGACGCAATCGCGGCGATGCGCGAGGTCGACGTCGGCTTCCTGCTCGCGCTCGGTGCGGGCATCGCCACCGCCATCGTGACCGTGATGCGCGTGCTGCACATCGCGCTCAACGACGCGCCGGTCCCCACCTACGGCTTCTTCTTCGGGCTCATCGCCGCGTCGGCGGTCGTCCTGTACGCGCAGGTCTCGCTCGACGGACCACGGCAAATCGCGGCGGCCGTCGCCGGGTTCGTCATCGCCTTCGTCGCCTCCGGCGGGGGCGGCGGCGCGTTCGGACACTCGCTTCCCGCGATAGCGGTCGCCGGCGGTATCGCCGTCAGCGCGATGATTCTCCCCGGCGTCTCCGGGTCGCTTCTCCTGTTGATTCTCGGCCAGTACGAGTACATGAATGCGGCGCTCAACACGTTCATCGACCGCCTCATCGACGTCGCCAGCGGTGCGCCGCTGTCGGTCGTCATCGAGCCGGGGACGGTCGTCGTCACGTTCATGATCGGGGCGGTCGCCGGCCTGTTCAGCATCGCACACGTCGTCCGCTGGGCGCTCGAACACCACCGACGGGCGACGCTCGCGTTCCTCGTGAGCCTCATCGTCGGCGCGCTCCGAGCGCCGGTAGTAGAGAGCAGCAGCGCACTCGTGGATGCGGGTCGGTCGTGGACGACAGAGCTCTACGCCGCGTTCGCCGTGGCCGCGGTCGTCGGCGCGGCGGTCGTCCTACTCGTCGACCGGTACACGGGAATCATCGAGTCCTGAGCAGGCCGTCGCGGCGGGCGGCCACGGCGACCCGTCGGACTGTCTGTTCGGATCCGATACGCTCACGGCGTCGCTCAGGCGACAGCGAGGGTCACTCGCGGGCGACGGCGATGTTACGAACCGACCCGCCGCAGTCGGGACACTCGGACAGGTGAGACCCACTGACCGTCCGCGTGCGACAAGAGCGACACTCGTAGTACCCCTCTGTCGGGTGATAGTCGTCGATGACTGAGTTATGCAATGCCATGGTATGTCGAACCATGGTTTTCGTGGTAAGCGTTGTCCTGATATTCACCAAATTGCTCTAGGATGTTAATATTTACAACCGCGTTAGTCCGAGAGGCGGAACCATATTGACTACTCGGTTCCTCATATCTCAATTCTTGTGAGAAGGTCTTTCCATCTTCCCTGTCGGTCGCGTCAGCGCTGGGCGACGCAGACGAACGTCTCGCGGCGCGTCTCACCGTGAGTAACGGTGAAGCCGACCGATTCGAGCGCGTCGGTAGCGTCGCCAAGACCGAAGCGCTCGTCGAGCGGCGGCCCGTTCTCCCCCGACCCGGATGTGGACCAATCGACCACGACCACGGTACCGCCGGGACGGACGGCGCGGGCGAGTTCGGCGAGCGCGTCGTCGGTGGCGAACTCGTGGTAGGTCATCGTCGAGAACGCGGCGTCGAGGTGGTCGTCGTCGAACGGAAGCGATGCCACGTCGGCCGTGACGAACTCGACGTTGTCGGGCGCTCCCTTCTCGCGGTAGTAGTCGTGCATGACCTCCTGTACGTCCACCGCGTAGAGCGTGCCGACGTGGGGTGCGACCTCGTCGGTGAAAAAGCCGGTCCCGCTCCCGAGGTCGGCGACGACTCGCTCGGGCGCAACGCCGAGGTGCGAGAGCAGTTCCTCTCGGGAGACGAATCGGAACCGCGTGGGGTCGTCGAGTTTCGCCGCCCTGTCGGCGTCGAAGGTGTGAAAGCCCATGGAATCACTCCGCGCCCCGGCCCGTAAGTCCCATCGGTTCCGGAAGACACGTGTTCGACTCGCACACAACCGACCCGGTGAGGTCGCTCCGGCGGCGAGCGGCCGGGTGCCGAGCGGGCCGACCGCGAAACTGCCGACGGCGATGGGCTTTTTTGCCCGGCAGTCAGTCTCACACGTATGGAACCCCAACTTCGACGACCGACGCGACGCATCTGCGAGCGCTGCGGTCGGGTGGAACGCTGGGACGACGACGCCGCGACGTGGGTCGTCGCCGAAGAGGACGGCGAGAAACGGGTCGGAAGCCCCTATTGTATCCACGAGTGGGACATCAACGGCCGCTTCGCTCCCTTCGAAGAGCCGGCCTGAGACGCCGACGAACTTCGCGCGTGGTCGGCGGCGACGCCGCTACGCCGCGTCTTCTTCCCGGAGCGATTCGAGCACCGAGAGCGTGCCGTCCATGTACGACCGTTCGAGCACCGTGTCGGCGGCCTCCCTGGCCACGTCGTCCGCGTTGGCGACGGCGAACGAGCGACCGGCGACGCGGAACGTCGAGGCGTCGTTGACGCTGTCGCCGACGGCGACGAACTCCGCCGGGTCGTAGCCCATCGTCTCGCAGACGCGTTCGAGGCCGACGCCCTTCTCCACCCCCGGAGTCTTGATGTGGTACGCGTAGCCGGTGTCGATGACTTCGAGGTCGAACTCGTCGGCGACCTCCCGGAGGAGCGCCTCGTCGGCGTCGAGGCGGGCGATGAGTTCGGTCTCGCGCCAGCGGTTCGCGGTGTCTGCGGCGTCCCACCCGAGGTCGCCGCCGCGCGCGACGAACTCGTCGGCGGCGGCCTGCGCGGCCTCGCGGTCGCCGGTGAACGTCACCTCGCCGTCGGCGAGGACGACCCCGCCGTTCTCCGCGATGACCGTCTGCGGGAGGCCGAGGTAGTGACACAGCGAGACCGGATAGGGAAACGCCTTGCCGGTGGCGAGGATGACGGGCGCGTCCCACGTCGGGAGCACCTCGAACGCACGCGGGTCGAGGCGGCCCTGCGCGTCGGTGAGCGTCCCGTCGATGTCGAGTACGAGCGGCGGAACCATACCCGGAGTTGGGAGACCGGGGAAAAAGATTCAGCGGTCGGGGAGAAGCGCGCCGCAGGACGGCCCCGGCGGGTCGTCGCTCTCGCAGGTCGCGGGGGTCGCGCGGGCCGTCACCTCCCGCGGCTCAGCGCTCGGCGTCGTCCAGCCCGCGGAACGCAAGCGTCGAGAAGTTCGGGACGGGGCGCGTCGCCGGCCGGCCCGGCCCGTCGGTGGAGTCGCCGTCGGAGACGCGGCGGACGATGCCGAGGTCCGAAAGTTCGTAGAGGACGCGTCGGATGGTCGCGGGCGACAGCGACACGCGCGGCGACGCGGCGACGTTCTCGGTCGCCGCCGAGACGGAGGCCGTCTCTTCGTCGTCGAGCGCGACGAACGCCCGGAGGACGCGCCGGCGGCTCTCGGGGAGCGCGAACACGCGCCCGAGCGAACAGCCGTCGTCGGGGACGGCGTCGATGCCGGCACAGACGTACTCGGTGTCGAGGGCGTCCGAGCCGTCGGCGGCGGCCAGAGTCGCCGCTCCGTAGAGCGCCGAGAGCGCGTCGTGGGCGTCGCCGTCGGCCCACTCGGCCACCTCGCGCGTCGCCTCGTGCGTGAGCGCGTTTCGGGTGACGCCGTCCGAGGCGCGCGCGACGAGGATGTCCACGAGGCTGTGTCGCTCGTAGGCCGGGACGGCGATTGACGCTGCGTTGGTGGCGTCGGTGGCATTGGTTGCGCCGGTCGCGCCGTCGGCAGCATCGTCCTCGCTCGCGTCGCTTCGAGGGTCGCGGCCGACGGTGAGCACCGAGACGTGCGGCGACACCGAGGAAAGGGTCTCGACCGCCGTCGCCGCGGGATAGGTCTCCGGTTCGCCGACGTGGTCGACGGCGACGACCGCGTGTTCGTCGTGGGCGACCCGCTCTGTGAGCCGCTCGCGGAGTGCCTCGACGCCGACGCCCTGCGACGGCACCGGCTCGTCGCAGAGCGCGTCGAGCGCCGCGTGGAGGAGTGCGAACTCGGTCGAGGCGTCGCGGGAGTCGACGTAGGCGAAAGAGGTCGTCGGCGTGGCGGCGGTACGCGTGGCGGTGTGGATGACCGACCGTTGGGAGGGGAGCGCGCTGGAGAGATGCTCGAAGAGCGTCTCGACGACCGCCGACTTCCCGGCTCCCTTCGGCCCGTGGACGTGGGCGTCGGGCGGCAGGTCGCCGTCGAACACCGGGTCGAGGTGGTCGAGGATGCGTTCGAGCGTCGGCCCGCGGCCGGTCGGCTCGTCGGGGTGGGCCGTCGGGTCGAGCGCGTTCAGGTCCCGGACGAGCCGCCGTCCCGTCCCGCCGCGGCGGCGGCGTCTGGTGATTCTGTCTTCGAGGCGCATAGCGTGGAACGTTCCGTACTGACGGTATCCGGCGCACGCGTAAAAATCGACCACTACCGACATCTCCCCTGAGATGTGAGAACACAAAACATGGAAATCGGCCGTTCGGGGCGCTTCAAAGCTAGTTGAGAGGTCCGTTGTCGGCGAGGATTCGATACCGGACGTAACTAATAAGAACAATAGTTTTGAATTATTGTCGTCGTTTCGAATAGGCGTAGAAACGCCGAGATACGGCATTCTACGGGCAGTACGATGGCAATCGGGTCGACGAAGTGGTCCGTTCCGTGAGACGAACGGGGCGCGAGACGAGTGAAGGTAAAATAAAGTGCCGTCGGTCCTACCTCACGAAAGACAGATGAAAAAATCGCCGAGCGTCCTCGTCATTGGCGGGGGGTCGACCGGCACGGGCATCGCGCGCGACCTCGCGATGCGCGGGCTGGACGTGACCCTCGTCGAGAAGGGGAACCTCACACACGGGACGACGGGGCGGATGCACGGACTCCTCCACAGCGGGGGCCGGTACGCGGTGTCGGACCAGCCGTCCGCCAAGGAGTGTATCGAGGAAAACCGGGTCCTGCGGCGAATCGCGGGCCACTGCGTCGAGATGACGGGCGGGCTGTTCGTCCAGCGCCCCGAGGACTCCGACGAGTACTTCGAGAAGAAGCTGGAGGGCTGTCGCGAGTGCGGCATCCCCGCCGAAGTGCTGTCCGCCGAGGAGGCGCGCGAGATAGAGCCATACCTCGCGAAGGACATCAAGCGCGCCATCAAGGTCCCCGACGGCGCGGTCGACCCGTTCCGCCTCTGCGTGGCGAACGCCGCGAGCGCCGTCGAACACGGCGCGCGCATCGAGACGCACTCAGAGGTCACCGACGTGCTCGTCGAGGGCGGCGAGGTCGTCGGCGTCGAGGTCACGCACCAGACCGGAACCGGCCCGTACGTCCACGGTGAACCCGGGGAAGTCGAGGAAATCCGCGCCGACTACGTCGTCAACGCGACGGGCGCGTGGGCCGGCCAAATCGGCGACCTCGCCGGCGTCGACGTGGAAGTCCGCCCGTCGAAGGGCGTCATGACCATCATGAACACGCGGCAGGTCGACACGGTCGTCAACCGCTGTCGGCCGAAGGGCGACGCCGACATCATCGTCCCGCACGAGACGACGTGCATCCTCGGGACGACCGACGAGGAAGTCGAGGACCCGGAGGACTACCCCGAAGAAGGCTGGGAAGTGGACCTGATGATAGAGACGCTGTCGGAGCTCGTTCCCATGCTGGCCGAGGCGCGGACGATTCGCTCCTTCTGGGGAGTCCGCCCGCTGTACGAGCCGCCGGGAACCGGCACGGAGGACCCGACGGACATCACCCGCGAGTTCTTCCTGCTCGACCACGACGACCGCGACGACCTGCCGGGCATGACGAGCATCGTCGGCGGCAAGCTCACGACCTACCGGATGATGGCCGAGCAGATTTCGGACCACGTCTGCGAGAAGCTCGACGTGGAAGCCGAGTGCCGCACCGCCGACGTGCCGCTGCCGGGCAGTGAGGACTTCACCGTCCTCCGCGACTACATGGACGACTTCGGCCTGCGGTCGCCTATCGGCCGCCGGTCGGCCCAGCGACTCGGCTCGCGCGCCGACGAGGTGCTCAACAGCGTCGACCCCAACCCGGTCGTCTGCGAGTGCGAGGCCGTCACCCGCGCCGAGATTCAGGACGCCCTCGACACCGCGGGCACGGACCTCAACTCCGTGCGCATCCAGACGCGCGCCTCGATGGGCAACTGTCAGGGCGCGATTTGCTGTCACCGGATGGCGAACGAACTTGCGCCCGAGTACGACGAGACGACCCTTCGCGCCTCCCTCGACGACCTCTATCAGGAGCGCTGGAAGGGCGAGCGCCACGCCATGTGGGGCACGCAGCTCTCCCAGTCCGCGCTGAAACACATGCTCCACGCGACGACGATGAACCGCGACGAAGACCCCGCGGCGGCCGACGCCGACATCGACTTCGCCGCCTTCGACGACGGCGGTGCCTCGGAGGACGACGCCTCGGGCGTCGCGTCCGGCGGGGCAGTCGCGGACGGCGGCCGCCAACGGACCGCGGACCGCGCGGACGACGACGCGTTCGGAGGTGCCGATGGCGATAACTGACGACGTGCTCGTCATCGGCGGCGGCATCGCCGCCTGCACAGCGGCTCTCTCGGCCGCGGAGACGGGCGCTCGCGTGCGCCTGCTCGCCCACAAGAAGAGCACGCTCCGGCAGGCCAGCGGGCTCGTGGACGTGCTCGGCTACGCCGGCGGTGACGGTCCACTCTCGGACCCCTACGCCGGTCTCGACGCGCTCCCGGAGGGCCACCCCTACCACGTCGTCGGCGAGGACGGCGTTCGCGCCGGGCTCCGCATCTTCGACGAGGCGGTCGGCGACGCCTACCGCGGCGGCCACACGGACTCGAACGCGCTCGTGATGACTCACGGCGGCGCGGTGAAACCGACCGCCCGGTACCCCGAGTCGGTCGCGCCCGGTCTCGCCAGCACCTCCGGCGACATGCTTTTGGTCGGCTTCGCGGGCCTCACGGACTTCGACGCGCCCGTCGCGGCCGACCACCTGACGGCCGCCGGCGTGCCGTTTTCGGCCCGCGGCGTCACCGTGGAGTTCCCCAAGCGGTTCCGCGCCGACGCGAAGGTGACCCGGTTCGCCAAGGCGCTCGACCGAGACGAGGACGTGAACGGCGGCACGGTCCGTTCCGTCCTCGCCGACACCATCGCCGAGGAACTGGACAGCCAATCGCGCGTCGGCTTCCCGGCGATGCTCGGCGACGACCACGACGAGGAGGTCCGCGCGGAGCTTTCGGACCGCCTCGGCGTCTCCGTCTTCGAGGTGCCGACCGGGCCGCCGAGTCTGCTCGGACTCAAGTTAGAGGACATCCTGTTCGACGCGCTCGACGAGGCGGGCGTTCGCATCTCCGCGGGCAACCCGGCGGTCGATTTCGAGGCCGAAAACGGCCGTGTCGAGACCGTCATCGTCGACCAGAAGAGCCGACCGACGCCCTACTCGGCCGATCAGGTCGTCCTCGCCACGGGCGGCCTCGTCGGCAAGGGCCTCGACTCCGACCGAGAATCGGTCACTGAGCCCGTCTTCGGCTGTCACGTCCCGCATCCCGAGGACCGCTACGACTGGTCCGAACCCGAGGCGTTCGGCGACCACGCGTTCGCGCGCTTCGGCGTCGTCCCCGACGACGAACTCCGGCCGACCGGCGAAGACGGCGAACCGCACTTCGAGAACCTGCGCGCCGCGGGCGGCGTCGTCGGCGGTGCCGACGTGGCGCGCGAGAAATCCGCGAGCGGCGTCTCCTTGGCGACGGGTGCCGTCGCCGGCCGACTCGCGGGCGAGGAGGCAACCAGATGAGTGACGCAGAATCCCCAGGCAACCCGACTTTGACCCCCGACGCACAGACAGACGACTTCGAGGCCGTCGAGGTGTTCCCCGACAGCACCGATATGGACCTCCGTCCCGGCGCGGACAACTGTTACAAGTGTACCGCCTGCGACGTGTCCTGCCCGGTCGCGGAAGTCGACGACGAGTTCCCCGGGCCGAAGTTCCAGGGGCCGGAGCAGTGGCGGCTCAAGCGCAAGGAAGACGAGGCCGTCGACGACTCAATCATGTCGTGTTCGAACTGCATGCGCTGTGACGACGCCTGTCCGTCGGGCGTCCCGCTCAGCCAGATGCACAACACGGCCCGCGGCGAGTACGTCGACGAACAGATGGACAAGCTCTCGCGGGAGTACATCCGCAACCGTATCCTCGCCAACTACGGCACGCTCGCCCAGTTGGGGAGCATGTTCCCGCGGCTGGCGAACGCCGTCATGGGCAACTCGGTCGTCCAGCGGATAAACGAGAAGGTGCTCGGCATCACGGCCGAGCGCGACTTCCCCGAGTTCGCCACCCAGACGTTCCGCGAGTGGTGGAACGAACGCGGCGGCCCGCAGGTCCGCTCCGAGGAAAAGCGCGTCGCCTACTTCCACGGCTGTTACTCCAACTACAACACGCCCGAGGTGGGCAAGGCGATGGTCCGCCTCTTCGAGTCGTTCGGCTACGAGGTCGTCGTCCCCAAACAGCGCTGTTCGGGGACGCCGATGTTCGCGAACGGCATGCTCGACGACGCAAAGCGCGCCGCCGGCATCAACGTCGAGAACTTCGCGGGGCTCATCCCCGAGGGCTACGACATCATCGCGTCGTGTACTTCCTGTTCGATGTCGCTCCGTCAGGAGTACCCCGAACTGTTCGACATCGACGGCATCGAGGACCTCTCGGCGCACACCTACGAGGCGCTGGAGTACCTCCGCATCCACGAGGACCTCGAAAGTGCGGTTCGCGAGGCCTCGGTCGAGGACCAATCGTTCGCGTACCACGCGCCGTGCCACGGCCGCAATCAGGGCCTCGACCGGCAGGCGGTCGAACTGTTCCGCCAGCTCGACGGCGTCGAAATCGAAGACGTGGGCGACTCCTGTTCCGGTATCTCCGGTACCTACGGCTGGAAGGAAGAGAAGTACGACAAGTCGATGCAGATCGGCGCGGACATGTTCGACCACATGGAGCACGCCCAAGGGAACGTCGGCATGACCGAGTGTCCCACCTGCTCGATGCAGATGGAACACGGCACTGGGTACGACATCAAACACCCGCTCCAGCTCCTCGAAGAGGCGCTGGTCTGACACGCGCGCACGGCTGACGGACGAGTCCGTTCGAGCGCCGGACTACTCAAACGGCGTCGCGCTCGGCGCGCGCGCCGATTCGACGGCAACTTTCCGGTGATTGTTGCTCATTAACCGCGGTATTTTGCCGCTATCGGACCGAGCGGGACGTTCTATCCGACAGAATCTGTCCTTGATTAAAAGTGCCGAAAAAGTGCCCGTGTGAAATAATAGATACCGTATTCGGTGTTTAGAAGTCCCCTAAGACGATTTTATTCGCTGCGATATACAAGGCAGTAGTAAAGAAACATTTATCATATAATTTGTACACGTTTGTAGTGGTAGGACTCTCACACCGAGAGTTCGTATCGAGGTTGGTTAGAAATGTCAGGAGAAACTTACGTCGGTGCCATCGACCAGGGTACCACAGGCACGCGGTTCATGGTGTTCGACCACGACGGCAAGGTGGTCGCCAACGCCTACGAAAAGCACGAACAGATCTACCCAGAGCCCGGTTGGGTCGAACACGACGCAAACGAGATTTGGGACAACACGAAGAAGGTCATCGACGCGGCGCTTTCGAGCGCCGGACTCGACGCCGAGCAGTTGGAAGCCATCGGTATCACGAACCAGCGCGAGACGACGCTCATCTGGGACCGTGAGACCGGACAGCCGATTCACAACGCTATCGTCTGGCAGGACCGTCGGACGACCGACCGCATCGAGACGCTCGAAGCGGACGGCAAGACCGACGACGTGCGCGCCAAGACGGGTCTCGAACCCGACGCGTACTTCTCCGCGACGAAAGCCGAGTGGCTGCTGGACAACTCCGACCCCATCAAGCTCCAGCGCTCCCGACCCGAGGATATCCGAGACCGCGCAGCCGACGGCGAACTCGCCTTCGGGACCATCGACACGTGGCTCATCTACAACCTGACGGGGAACCACATCACGGACGTGACGAACGCGTCGCGGACGATGCTGTTCAACATCCACGACATGGAGTGGGACGACGAACTCCTCGACGAGTTCAACGTCCCCCGCGAACTCCTCCCCGAGGTCCGCCCGTCGTCCGACGACGACCACTACGGCGAGACCGACGCGGACGGCTTCCTCGGCGCGGAAGTCCCCGTCGCCGGCGCGCTCGGCGACCAGCAGGCCGCGCTGTTCGGCCAGACCTGTTTCGACGCCGGCGACGCGAAGAACACCTACGGTACCGGCTCGTTCATGCTGATGAACACCGGCGAGGAGGCGGTCATGTCCGAACACGGCCTCCTCACCACCGTCGGCTTCCAGCGCTCCGGTGAGCCGGTCCAGTACGCCCTCGAAGGCTCCATCTTCATCACGGGCGCGGCAATCGAGTGGCTCGAAGACATGACACTCATCGACAACGCCGGTGAGTCCGAGAAGCTCGCTCGGTCGGTCGAGTCCACCGACGGCGTCTACTTCGTCCCGGCGTTCACGGGCCTCGGTGCGCCCCACTGGGACCAGCGCGCTCGCGGCACCATCGTCGGCATGACCCGCGGCACCCGCCGCGAGCACATCGTCCGCGCGACGCTCGAATCCATCGCGTTCCAGACGCGCGACGTGGCCGAGGCGATGGAGTCCGACAGCGACATCGACCTCTCCAGTCTCCGTGTCGACGGCGGCGCGGTCAAGAACAACTTCCTCTGTCAGCTCCAGTCGAACATCCTCGACACGGAAATCGTCCGCCCGCAGGTCGACGAGACGACCGCGCTGGGCGCGGCCTACGCCGCCGGCCTCGCCGTCGGCTACTGGGAGACGCTCGACGAACTCCGCGAGAACTGGCAGGTCGACCGCGAGTTCGCCCCGAAAGACCCACAGAACGTCGAAGCGCGCTACGGCCGCTGGAAAGAGGCCGTCGACCGCTCGCTCGACTGGGCACGGGAGGAGTAACTCGTGTTCGAAGCATTCGCACTCCAGATTCCGGTCATCGGCGTCAGCGCCGAGCGGTTCGTCGTCCTCCTGCTCGCGGCGTTCGCGGGCGGGATGTTCGGTGCGGCCATCGGCGCGCTGCCGTCGTTCATCTTCACCGGCTTCGTCGTGCTGCTCGGCGAGACGGCGGGCGTCGTCATCCGACAGTTGGAAGGTGCCGACCTCGTCACCGCTGGCGAACTCGGCACGGGCATCACCGGCAGTATCGGGTTCGGCCCCTTCGTCGGCCCGCACATCGCCTTCGCCGGCGGTGTCGCCGCCAGCGCCTACGCAGGCAAGCGGTACGCCGACATGAACCCCAGCGAAGGCGGCTACCACTTCGGTAAGGACATCACGTACGCCTTCGGCACCCAGCCCGACATCCTCGCCGTCGGTGGTCTGTTCGGCGTCCTCGGGCTCCTCATCTCCCGCGTCGCGGGCGGCATCGGCCTCCCGCTCGACAGCGTCGCCCTGTCCGTCATGACGACGGCGTTCATCGCGCGCATCGCCTTCGGCTACCCGCTCATCGGCTCGCCCGCCGGTAGCGGCCTCCTCGACATGTCGCCGTTCGAGAAGGGAACGATGCGCGGCGACGGCAGCGGCCGCCCCGCAACCGAACCGTGGCTTCCCCACCAGTACAAGTGGGTCAACATCGTGGTCATCGGCCTCGGAGCCGGTATCCTCGGCGGCTGGACGTGGCTCATCACGGAGAGCTTCTTCCTCGCCTACGGTATCTCCGCGGCCAGCCTGCTGTTCTTGAACCTCGGCGTCGAGAAGATACCCGTCACCCACCACATCACCCTCGGTGGGTCGGCGTTCGGAGCCGTCGCCGCGCCGATGGTCGGCGGGAGCGAACCGCTCATCATCGTCGCCGCCGCGTTCGGTGGACTCATCGGGGCGCTTCTCGGTGAAGTCACCCAGCGCATCGCCTACGCGCACTCCGGGACCCACGTGGACCCGCCGGCGATGTCGATTACCATCTACTCGCTGCTCATCGGCGTGCTGTTCCTGCTCGGGGCTATCCCCAACTCGGCGTACCTCGGGCTCTAACCGCCCGGACGCCCCCGGCCCCGCACACGTCGTTCGCGATTTTTTCTGCGCCGCGTTCCGCAACCGGTAGCGATAACGCTCCGCAGTCGATACCCGACGTATGGAACGCATCGTCGCCGTCGTCCCGAAAGACGGCCTGCACGCTCGTCCCGCCTCCCAGTTCGTCGAGACCGCGAACTCCTTCGACGCCGACATCCAACTCGGCCGTGCCGACGAGGACGACCTCGTCCCCGCCGCCAGCATGCTCGCCGTCACCGGCCTCGGCGTCGGCCACGGCGAGGAGATTCGCCTCGTCGCCGAGGGCGACGACGCGGAGGCCGCGCTCGACGCGCTCGAAGCAGTGCTCTCGACGCCCGAAGACGGCGACGAAGAATAACACGAAACAGAACAAAGCGGAACGGGACTGCGGGCCGCCACGTCGCGCGGCGGTCTCTTTTCCGGTTGGGTCGGTGGCGCGGAAACCGGGTCGTCCCCGGCCGGCTCAGTTCAGTTTCCGGTAGTCGCGGGCGTCCTCGGCGCGCTCGACGACCGAATCGAGCGTCGCCTTCTTGCTCGTCGTCTCGACGGCCGCGTTGAGCGTCCCCTCCAGAATCGGCGCGTCCGCGATGACGGCCTCGGAGTCCATCGCCATCTCGATGGCGAGTTCCGCGTTCATCACGGCGCTGCCGAGGTCGACGAGGACGACGACACCGTCGCCGTCGTCCGCCTCCTCGATGCCCTCGCGAATGCGGTCCGGCGAGGTTCCGATGCCGTCTTCGTCCCCACCGGCGGGGACGATGCGGGCGTTGCCGCCGCCCATCTGTGCGGCGACCTCAGCGATTCCCTCGGCCGCCTTCGCGCTGTGCGAGACGACGACGAGGCCGATCATTCGTCCCTCCCGACGGCGTCTTCGGCCCGGGCGTCGCGGTCGACCTCGCCGTCGAGGTACTCCTCGGCGGTCTCCAGTAGCTCTTCGAGGATGAACAGCGTGCTCGTCGCGCCGGGGTCCTGATGGCCGACAGAACGCCAGTCGAGGAACGACGCGCGGCCCTTCATCGCCTTGATGGGGACCGTGAAGGCGACGCCGCGCTCGGCCGCGTCGACGGCCTTGGCGAGGGCTTCGAGCGGCGGGAGGTCGTCCTGCTCGATGGACTTCTTGTAGGTGTGGACGGCGGGGACGAGCGCGTCGACCATCGTCTTCGCGCCGACCTGCGCGCCGCCGCGGTCCTTGACCTTGTCGAGGTACGCCTCGGCGAACGCCACCGAAGTCTCGGCGGTGATGCCGTCTTCGAGTTCCTGACTGGCGAACATGATAGAGCCGCCGTAGAGGGGCCCGGAGGCCCCGCCGACGTTCGAGATGAGCGTCGTCCCGACGTTCTTGACGACCTCGTTCGGCTCCATCTCGGCGAACTCCTCGCGCTTTTCGGCGGCCTTGCCGAAGCCGCGTTCCATGTTCGCGCCGTGGTCGGCGTCGCCGATGGCGGAGTCGAGGTCCGTGAGGTACTCCTTCTCCTCGGCGAGGCGCTCGGCGACGTTGTCGAGCGCGTCCAGCACCGCTTCGCGTTGTGTCTCTGCGTCAGCCATGGCTGTCCTTCGTCGGCCTGTCGTTAATCCCTTGTCCCGCGGGACTGTTCTGCCGCGAAAAATCGGTGGACGTGTCGGGAGTCGACCCCGAGAGCGCTCGGTGGGCGTCGCCGCTTACTCGGTGACGGTCAGGCCGGGCGTCTCCGCGGGCGCGCCGAGCAGTTCCTTCAGTTCGTCGTCGACGCGGAGCACGGAGACCGAACAGCCCATCATGTCGAGCGAGGTCATGTAGTCGCCGACCCACGCGTCCCACGTCTCGATGCCGCGGTCGCCGAGGATGGACTGGAGCTTGCGGTTGACGATGTACAGCTCGGACAGCGGCGTGCCGCCCATGCCGTTGACCATCGTCACGACCTCCTCGCCCTCGTCGAGTTCGAGGTCGTCGAGGACGTTCTCGGTCAGGTGTTCGGTTATCTCGTCGGCGCTCATGACGTCGGCGCGCTCGGTGCCCGGCTCGCCGTGGATGCCGATGCCGAGTTCGATTTCGTCCTCGCCGAGGTCGAACGTCGGTTCGCCCTTCTCCGGGGTGACACAGGAGGTGAGCGCCATACCCATCGTCCGCACGTTGTCGACGACCTTCTCGGCGACTGCCGCGACCTCGCCGAGGTCGCCGCCCGCAGCGGCCTTCGCGCCGGCGCACTTGTGGACGAAGATGGTCCCCGCGACGCCGCGCCGGCCCGACGTGTACAGCGAGTCCTCGACGGCCACGTCGTCGTTGACGACGACCTGTTCGACCTCGACGCCCTCCATGGCGGCCATCTCGGCGGCGGTGTCGAAGTTCATCACGTCGCCCTCGTAGTTCTTGACGACGCAGAGGACGCCCTCGCCCGCGTCCGTGGCCTGAATCATCTCGTTCAACTGGTCGGCCGTCGGCGAGGTGAACACCTCACCCGCCGCCGCGCCGTCGAGCATCCCCTCGCCGAGATAGCCCGCGTGCGTCGGCTCGTGACCCGACCCGCCGCCGGAGACGACCGCGACCTTCCCCTCGACCGGCGCGTCGCCGCGGACGAGGACGTTCGTGCCGTCGAGTCGGCGCAGTTCGGGGTGCGCCGCGACCATCCCGTCGAGCATCTCGTCTACGACCGCTCCGGGTTCGTTGATGAGTTTCTTCATGACTCACCGTCCATCACGTTCGATGAGGTCAAAAGTGTTAGTCAGCCGGAAGACGAGGCCGGCGTCGTCTGCGAAAAATCGGGTTACATCACCCCCCATTTCACGGGGGTCGACGGCGGCCGAGTATCGGTCGGCGTGCCGACCGACGCGCCGACCAGCGGTCGGGGGGTGGCGCGAGCCGTCTCAGTCGAGTTGCGTGACCGCGATGGTCACCGACACGTCCTCGACGTCCCATGTCTCGACCGTCTCGCCCTCGGCGCTTCCGAGGTCGAACTCGCGGGCGCGGACCTCCTCGGCGATGAGGTCGCGGTTCTCCTCGACGAAGCCGGCGACGCGCTCGTCGTCGACCGCGAGCGACACGTCGATTTCGGCCTCGACGTCGAGGTCGAGTTGTTTGCGCATCTCCTGGATGCGGCGGATGACGTCGCGGGCGTAGCCCTCGGACTCGATGTCGTCGGTGAGTTCGGTGTCGACGTAGACCGTGCCGCCCTCGAAGTCGGCACCGCTGACGTGTTCCGGCGGCTCCGCGCGGTACGAGACCATCTCGTCGGTGAGGTCGTACGTCTCGCCGTCGACCTCGACGCCGGCCTCGACTTCAGCGCGCGAGAGGCCTTCGACGGCCTCCATTATCTTCTGGGCCTCAGCGCCGAACTCCGGCCCGATGACGCTCATCTGCGGCTCTGCGGTCTCGACGAGTTCGTCGAAGACCTCGACGACCTGCACGTCGCGGGTGTTCACGCGCTCCGCGAGGAGGTCGGAGAGGGCTTCGACCGCGTCGGCGACGTTCTCGTCGTCGGACTCGACGACGATGCGCGAGACGGGCCAGCGGAGCTTGCGGCCGCCGAGTTGGCGGGCGTGCGCCGCGGCCTCCTCCACGTCGCGGAGGACGGCCATGTTGGTCTCCAGTTCCTCGTCGCGGCGGTCCTCGTCGGCCTCCGGGTACGACAGCATGTGGACGGACGTCTCCGAGCCGTCGAGTCGTTGGTACATCCGCTCGGCCATGTACGGCGCGTAGGGCGCGATGAGCCGGATGGACTCCGAGAGCACCGTCGAGAGCGTGGCGTACGCGCCGAGCTTCGACGCCGAGTCCTCCTCGTCCCACATGCGCTCGCGGATGGCCTTCACGTAGAAGCGCGACACGTCCTGCGTGATGAAGTCCAGAAGCGTGTTGAGCGCGGTGGAGACCTCGTAGTCGTCCCACGCGTCGGCCATCTCGGCCTCGACGGTCTGGAGCCGCGAGAGCACCCACTCGTCGACGACGGTGAGTTCGCCCTCCGAGAGGTCGGCCTCGGCGGGGTCGTAGCCGTCGAGGTCCATGTACGGAAGCGGGAAGCGAAAGACGTTCCAGAAGATGTTGAGCGTCGACTGGGTGTCGGCGAGGCCGTCCCACTCGAACGAGAGGTCCACGCCCTGCTGGTCGTGGCTGAGGAGGTAGGCGCGAAGCGGGTCGCGGCCGGCGCGGTCGATGGCCTCCTCGGGCGTGACGATGTTGCCGACGGACTTGGACATCTTGCGACCGTCCTTGTCGTTGGCGAAGCCGTGCATGATGACCTCCTTGTACGGCGACTCGCCGGTCGCGGCGGTGCCCATGCCGAGTTGCGACCAGAACCAGCCGCGGGTCTGGTCGTGCGCCTCGATGATGAGGTCGGCGGGCCACAGTTCGTCGTAGGCGTCCGTCTCGCCGGGGAAGTCGAGCGTGCCCCACGTGGCGACGGAGGAGTCGATCCACACGTCGAACACGTCGGGGACGCGCTCGTATGTCACGCCGTCTTCGGTGATGGTGATGGGGTCCACCGAGGGCCGGTGGAGGTCCACCGTCTCGGGGTCGATGTCCTGGTCGGCGCGCTCGGCGAGTTCCTCGCGGGTGCCGACGACAATCATCTCCTGTGCGCCCTCGGCGTCGGCGTCCTGCGGAACCCAGATGGGAAGCGGGATGCCCCAGTAGCGCTGGCGGGAGACGTTCCAGTCGGGCGCGTCGCTCACGAAGTCGCGGAAGCGGTTGTCGCGGGCCCACTGCGGGTGCCACTCGGACTCCTCGATGTTGTCGAGGAGTTGCTCTTTCACGTCGGTGACCGTGATGAACCACTGGTCGGTGGCGAGGAAGATGATGTCCGTGTCACAGCGCCAACAGTGACCGTAGCGGTGGTCGTGCTCGTCGGCGTGAAGCAGGTGCCCGAGTTCGTCGAGGTCCTCGATGACTTCCGGGTTGGCGTCGCGGACGAAGGTGCCCGCGTAGTCGCCGCCCTGCTCGGTGAACTCGCCTTTGTCGTCGACGGGAACGAACACGTCTAAGCCGAGTTCCTGCCCGCGGGCGAAGTCTTCCTGCCCGTGGCCGGGCGCGGAGTGGACGAGGCCCGTGCGGTCGGCCTCGACGTAGTCGGCGGTGTACACCTGTCCCGCGCCCTCGAAGTCGGCGTACTCGGCGACGACGCCGTCGAGCGGGTGGTCGTACTCCCAGCCGACCATCTCCTCGCCCGTGACCTCCGAGAGGACCTCGTAGTCCTCGTAGCGGCCCTTCTTCAGGACTTCCTCGACGCAGGGTTCGGCGAGGTAGAGCACTTCGCTCTCGCCGTCCTTCTCGGCGCGGACCTCCTGATACGTCATCTCGCCGTCGACGGCGACGAACGTGTTGGCGGGGATGGTCCACGGCGTCGTCGTCCAGATGACGAGGTTGCCCTCGCGGCCCTTCAGCGGGAACTTGACGTAGATAGACGGCGAGGTGATTTCGTCGTACTCGACCTCGTTGGCCGCGATGGCGGTCTGACAGCGCGGGCAGTAGTTGACGCTCCGCTTGCCCTGTTCGACCAGTCCGTTTTCGGCGACCTTCGAGAAGGCCCACCACGCGGACTCCATGTACTCGGGCGACAGCGTCTGATAGGGGTTGTCCCAGTCCATCCACGCGCCGATAGACTGGAAGTCCTCGTCCATCGCCTCGCGGTTGCGGACGGCGAACTCCTTGCACTTCTGGATGAACTGCTCCATGCCGAACTCCTCGATGTCGCGCTTCGAGGTGAAGCCGAGTTCCTCCTCGACTTTGACCTCGATGGGGAGGCCGTGCATGTCGTAGCCGGGGCGGTCCGTGACCTGATGCCCCGTCATGCGCTTGTGCCGGATGACGGCGTCCTTCAGCGTCTTGTTCCACGCCGTGCCGAGGTGCATCTGGCCGGACGTGTACGGCGGGCCGTCGACGAAGAAGAACGACGGGTCGTCGGCGTGTGCCTCCTTCGTCGCCTCGTACGCGTCGTTCTCGTCCCAGTACTCGCCGACGACGGACTCCACGTCCGACGGCGTGTACTGGTCTGCGATGTCTTCCATACCCCGTCCTTCTCGTGGATATATATCAAAACGGCGGGTCTGGTCCGCGTCGGCGGGACGTGCCGCCGGGTCGGGCTCAGACACGGGAGACCCTCCGCTGTCGATGCTCTGCTGGTCGCTGTCGATACGCCTGTCGGGTGTGGGTTGTGTGTCGCTCCATGTTGGGTTCCGGTGGTCGTGGTCACACCGGACGGGAGACCGCTGTCGCTCGGAAGTCGATACGGGCGGGAGTCGAGGATGAGAGATGTGCGAGGCTACTGCCCCGCAATAATGGACGACGGGGCGACGACCGAGCGCCGTGACTGGCCGACCGCGGGCGGGCGGCGCAGAGTCAGGAGTCGTCGCATGCTGTTCGAACGAAGTCTCGGAAGCGACATAACGCTTACTCCGACGCCGTCTCGCGGCCCGCCGCCACCGCCGCCACCGACGCTACCGGTCCGACCAGCGACCGACGCGATGTGTTGCAACGACCGACTCGGAGTCCGACCCGTGCGTGGTTCCGGACTCATCGTCGCGCTCGAACATCCGGAGCGTGGCGTTCGTCGGAGCCTCCCCTCTCGCTACGTCGAACTTCGAGAGGTGAGTGCAGACGAGCGTGTCCGCGTCGAACGGTTCGAGGTCGGCGGGCGGCGACCGGCGAATCGGGAGTTCCGCGTCGCGCCACCCGGTCCACGACGGGGACTGCGCGACGTTGTAGAACGCGGCGTCCTCGCGTGCCATCCGGACCTCGAACAGGAGGACGAACGAATCGCCCTCGGCCCACAGCAGGTCGTTCGAGTACTCGCCCTGCATCGCGCGGTCGGTGAACACGTCCGTCTGGTCGTCCGGCGGGTCGCCGAACAGCCACCCGCGGAAGTCGGCGTCGTCGGGGAACGACCCGTTCACGTACTGCTCGTCTGCCGGGTGGAGTTTCGAGTGGCCGGTGTCGGCGCGGATGCGACCGCTTGTGGTCTGTCGGGCGTCGGCGAGACAACCCGAGAGACCGGCAAGCGAGAGCGCGGCGGCGCTCGAAAGGAGGGCTCGGCGGTGCATACTGTCGTGTGGTGCGGGAACGACATAAACGTCCGCCGCCGTGACACGCGACCCGGCGGCTCAGCCGAAGTCCGGCAGGTCGTCGGGCGCTTCGTACTCGGACTCCCAGTCGATGTAGTCGTCTTTGAGCACGTCGCACACGTCCTGTCCGAGTTCGGTGAGGCCGGCGTTGATAGACGACACCTCGCCCCACGAGGTGAGGTCGGGGTGGAGTTCGCGCTCCTTCCAGTCTTCGGGAATGCCCGGCGCGTGGTAGCCGACGCGGTCCGCGAAGTCGTCCCAGAAGAAGTCGAAGTGGGAAAGGAGGTCGAGGTCGAGGACGATTTCCCACTGCGCCTCGGTGACGGGCGTCTCCGCGGCCCACGCCTCGAAGGCGTCGGCCCACGCGCCGGCTTCGAGGAACTCCTCCAACTCGGCGCGCTTGAAGTCGGCGTCGGCCGCCACCTGCGCGTCGTCGTACTGGTTCGGGTCCACCGTCGGGAGCGACGGCGGGTCCGGGACGGGAACGTCGAGCATGGTCGTCAGTCGGTCGCGGTCCGGGAAAAGGGTTCGGCGCTGGTCGTCTCAGTTCTCCATGCGCTCGATGACGGATTCGAGCTGGTCGGCGCGGGCGGCGACCGCCTCGGCGCGGAGTTCCTCTTCCTCGTCCGTCTCGCAGACGAGTCGGGGGACGGGCGTCGGCTTCCCGTCGTCGTCGAGGGCGACGAACGTCAGGAAGGAGGTGGTCGTCTTCCGTAGTTCGTCGGTCTTCGGGTTCTCGGCGTGTACGTCGACTTTCACGTCCACGCTGGTCCGGCCGACGTTGAACACGTACGCCTCCATGACGGCCACCTCGCCGAGGTCGATGGGGCTGATGAAGTCGACGTGGTCCATCGACGCGGTGACGCACTGCCGGTTCGAGAATCGCATCGCCGCGATGGCCCCGCAGATGTCCATCCAGTGGAGGACCGCCCCACCGAGGGCTCGCCCGAGGTTGTTGGTGTCGTTCGGCAGGAGGAGCTCGGTCATCTCGGTGCGCGACTCGTCGAGCGTCGCGGTGGATTCGCTCATGCGAGCAGAGTCACGCCGAGGGGGCTTGAAATCGTGGGGCGCGGCGGCGACGCCCCCGGTTCACTCGTCGAAGTCGGCGTCGAACGCCTCGGGCGACTGCCCGGCGGCGTCGAGCACCTCGTCGGAGACGAGGATGGGGCAGTCCACGCGGATGGCGAGTGCGATGGCGTCGCTCGGGCGGGCGTCGAAGACGAACGTCCGCGCCTCCCCGTCGTGGTATCGCTCCGCGTCGACCTTGGCGAGGAACGTGCCGTTCGAGAGGTCGTCGATGCGGATGCTGTCGATAGCTCCGCCGAACTCCGTCACCATCTCGACCAGGAGGTCGTGGGTCAGCGGGCGCTCGAACTGCTCGCCGGAGAGGCCGAGTTGGATGGCCTGGGCCTGGTCCGACGTGATGACGATGGGCAGGAACTCGTCGCGCGCTTCGAGGACGACCGCCGGGACGTTCGAGCCGTCTTCGCCGACGCCGACCCCGATACCGCGGACCACGGCACGGTGTTTCATGCTATGCTGTAGTTGGTCGGAGTACGAATAGTTACCCCAGAACGAGTCGCCGACGCGGTCGCCGTCCGCTCCCGCGGAGCCTCAGCGTCTGGCGAACTGGACGGCCGCGATGACGAGCAGGATGACGAGGCCGCCGGCGAAGAAGGCGAGCCCCGGCGGGATTCCCTGCGCCGCCGCGGGCGCGGCCTCCGCAGCCATCGTCGAGACCGTCCCGGCGTCGGCGGACTCAGCCGCACCGCCAGC
Source organism: Haloferax sp. Atlit-12N (assembly GCF_003383095.1). Lineage (NCBI taxonomy): Archaea > Methanobacteriati > Methanobacteriota > Halobacteria > Halobacteriales > Haloferacaceae > Haloferax > Haloferax sp. Atlit-12N. The sequence continues at coordinate 185,591 of NZ_PSYW01000005.1, read as the reverse complement.
CCCGCCGAGGACGCCGAGGCCGCGCGTGGCGACCCACTGGACGAACGCCGAGAGCAGACCCAAGACGGCGACGCCGCCGAGCAGACTCGACAGCATGGACGCGAGGCCCGTCCGGGTCTCCTCGCCGGCGGCGACGACGACCAGCGGCCTGTCGGCGGGCGCGTACACCTTCATCTCGCGGCCCTTCTCGGAGTAGACGGTGTCGACCACCTCGACGAGGCCCGCGTCGTCGAGCTTTCGGAGATGGTACTGGACGTTCTGGAGCGACGTGTCGACGCGCTCTGCGAGGTCCGCGGCGTTCGTCGGCGTTTCGTGGAGCGCGGCGAGCACGCGGCGGGCCGTTTCCGAGGAGAGCGCCGATAGGAGGTCCGACGCCTCGTCGTCGTCGAGTCCGATGACCCGCGGGGAGGATTCGTCCGCGGCGGAGGTGTCGGGGGTAGAGGGCAACAAACCGGCCATGGAGTGAGGTACTCCGCCGGAGGATACAAACCTGTTGTCCGTCGCCCGCGAAACTGTCGGCGCTCAGACGCCCTCGCCGACCACGACGACGCGCAGGTCGTTGACGTTCGTCCCCGTCGCGCCGGACTCGACGAGCGCGTCGGCCTCTCGAAGCACCGGGAGCGCGTCGTTTCTCGCCAGCGCGTCGTGAGCGTCACCTGCGTCGACGGTCGACGAGTCCACGACCGCGCCCGCGACCTCCGTCCCGCCGTCTTTCCCGTCGCTGTCGATGCTGGCGAGGACGGCCTCGTCGGGGAGTTCCGCGGCGGCCGCGAGGCAGAATTCGAGATTCGGGCCGCCGTCGCCGTCGCCGCGGACCGTCACGGTGCATTCGCCACCCGAGAGGACCACGGCGGGCGCGGCAATCGGGTTTCCGGTCGCAAGCGACTCTTCCGCGACGGCGACGTGGGTCTTCGCGGCCTCGCGCGCCTCGCCGCGCACGCGAGACGAGAGGACGAGCGGGTCGTAACCGCGTTCGTCGGCCACCTCGCGGGCGGCGTCGAGCGCGGTGAAGGTGTCCGCGAGAACGTGGTTCGTCACCCGGTCGAACACCGGGTCGCCGGGCTTCGGCGTCTCCGGAACGTCGCCCGCCGAGCCGCGGGCGAGGCGCGTTCGGACCGATTTCGGCACGTCGAGGTCGAAGCGGTCCAGCACGTCGAGGGCGTCGTCGTAGGTCGTCTCGTCGGGCGCAGTCGGGCCGGAGGCGATGACGCCGAGGTCGTTTCCGACCACGTCCGAGAGGACGAGGCCGACGACCGTCGCGGGCGCGGCGAGGCGCGCGAGACCGCCGCCCTTCAGCGTCGAAACGTGCTTTCTGACCGCGTTGAGGTCGTGAATCTCCGCGCCGCTTTCGAGCAGTCTGTCGGTCGTCTCCTGCAACTCGGCGAGCGAGACGCCCTCGGCGGGAGCCGGGAGGACCGCGCTCGCGCCGCCGGTGATGGCGGCGAGGACGAGCGTCCGGTCGTCGAGGTCGGAGATGAGGTCCACGAGCCGCCGGGTGCTCTCGACGCCGCGCGCGGAGGGGACCGGGTGGTCGCCGGGGAGTCGCTCGATGCGCCCGTCGGGGCTCGGCGTCGGGTCGGGCGTCACCACGACGCCGTCGTCGATGCGGTCGCCGAGGACGGCTTCGAGGGCGTCCGCGACGCCGTCACCGGCTTTGCCCCCGCCGACGACGAGGATGCGGTCGTAGGCGGTCAGGTCGTAGGTCTCGTCCGCGACGGTCAGGGTGTCGCCGTCGAGCGACACGGATTCGCGGACGACGCGGTCGGGTAGGACGGCCTCGACGCCGGCCTGCAGGCAGTCGATGGCCGTCTCGTGGGCGGGCGTCGGGGTTCGCGCGTCGAAATCCTGCATAGTTCGTGGGAGATGCCGACACGGATAAAAACCGTGGGGCGGTAAACCCGGCGATGAACGATTCGTCGCCCGGCGAGGGTCACGTCCGCGTCGTCGGCACGGCCCACGTCTCGGCCGACAGCGTCAGAGAGGTCGAAGAGACCGTCAGGGAGGAGCGTCCCGACGTCGTCGCGGTCGAACTCGACGAGGGGCGCTACCGGCAGATGAAGGGCGGAACGCCCGACGACATCGAAGCGCGCGACCTGCTTCGCGGCAACACCGTCTTCCAGTTTATCGCCTACTGGATGCTCTCGTACGTCCAGTCGCAGATGGGAGACAAGTTCGACGTGAAGCCCGGCGCGGACATGCTCGCGGCGGTCGAGACCGCCGAAGAGGAAGGCCTCGACGTGGCGCTCGTCGACCGCGACATCCAGGTGACCATCCAGCGCTTCTGGCGGCGGATGGGCACGCTCGAAAAGATACGCATGGCCGGCGACCTCCTGTTCGGCGTCGCCGACGCCCGCGGGGTCGGCGCGGTGTTGGGCATCGCCGTCGGCGTCTTCCTCGGGCCGCTCGTCGGCCTGTTCGGGGGCGCGGTCGGCGTCACCGACCTCCTGTTGACGCGCACCGCCACCGCCGCGGTCCTCGGCGCCGCGGCCGCGTACATGCTCTACACCGTCGCCTCGTTCTCCCTCGACGGCGACGACGCGGTTCTCGCGGGCCTCGGCGGCGGCGCGGCAATCGGTATCGTCGCCGGCTTCGGCCTCGGAATTGGAACCGGTCTCGTCTCGGGTATCCTCGGGAGCCTCGGAACCGCCATCGTCGGGAGCCTCGTTATCGGCGTCCTTGCGGGCGTCGTCGTGGGCATCACCGCCGGCGCGGTCCTGAACGCCTTCGGCCTGTTCGCGCCCGCCGAGGGCGACGCCGACTACGAGGAGTTCGACATGGCCGAACTGACAGACGGCGACGTGGTCTCGGCCATGATGGAGGAGTTCCGCCGGTTCAGCCCCGGCGGCGCTGAGGCGCTCATCGACGAGCGCGACGCCTACATTGCCCACCAACTCGTCGCACTCCGGCAGTCCGGTCGGCACGTGGTCGCCATCGTCGGCGCGGGCCACCGCGAGGGCATCGAGAACTACCTCGAACACCCCGAGACGCTCCCGCCGATGGAGTCGCTCGTCGGCGTCGCCGAAAAGGACGGCTTCCCGTGGGGCAAACTGCTCGGCTTCGGCGTCACCGCCGTGTTCGTCGCCTTCTTCGTCCTCCTCGCGATGGCCGGCGTCGGCAACGAACGGCTCTTGACCATCTTCGGCGCGTGGTTCCTCATCAACGGCGTGTTCGCCGCCGCCCTCGCCAAGGTCGCCGGCGCGCGGTGGACCTCCGCCCTCGTCGGCGGTCTCGTCGCGTGGATGACCTCCATCAACCCGCTTCTCGCGCCCGGCTGGTTCACCGGCTACGTCGAACTCCGGCACACGCCGGTCAACGTCGGCGACATCGGCAAACTGAACGAACTGCTCTCCGACGAGGAGACGCCCATCGTCGAACTCGTCGGCCAGATGTTCGACGTGCCGCTGTTCAAGCTCATCATGGTCGTCGCCATGACGAACATCGGGAGCATCATCGCCAGCTTCCTCTTCGTCACGTACGTCATCCCCGTCATCGCCTCCGACCTCGGCGGCATCGCGGGCGTGACGAATCTGATGTTCGAGGGCGCGCGCAACAGTGCCGACCTCATCTGGAGGTCCCTGACGTGAACGTCTCCTTTTCCTCGCGCGAACTCCGCGACCTGCTCGTCGCGTGGGTCGCGCTCGGCCTCGCCTTCGCCATCTTCTTCGCTGGCGGCGGCAACCGCACCATCCAACTGCTGACGAGCGGGTCGTTCGGCCTCGCGCTCGTCGTGAGTCTCCTGACGGCCGGCGTGGGCTTTCTCCTCCACGAGGTCGCCCACAAGGTCGTCGCCATCAGGTTCAATCAGGTCGCCGAGTTTCGCGCGGACTACGGCATGCTCGCGGTCGCAATCATGAGCGCGCTCGTCGGGTTCATCTTCGCCGCGCCCGGCGCGGTCTACCACCGCGGCGTGCTCACGGAGCGCGAACACGGCCTCATCGCCCTCGCGGGACCGGTGACGAACCTGCTGCTCCTCGTCGCGTTTGCGCCGGTGCTCGTCGTTGGCGTCCTCGTCGGTTCCGACGTGGTCCAACTCGTCGGCTCGCGCGGGCTCATCATCAACGCCTTCCTCGCGGCGTTCAACATGCTCCCGTTCGGCTCTCTGGACGGCAAGACGGTCAAGGCGTGGAGCACGCCGGTGTTCGCCGGCGTGCTCGCCCTGTCGATTCTCCTCACCGTCGGCCTGTTCCTGTTCGTCGGGTTCTGACCCGACCGACGGGGTTTCGGACGACCCCAATCGCGCTATCGCTGGCTCGTCTCGTTCTCGAAGTCGCGAGCGACCGCTAACGTCGAGACGCGGGCCGGAGAGCACTCGGAAGACTCGGAATGCACAGACGGTACTCGGGGCGCGTCAGGGACGAATGGGGGGAGAAGGGGGACCGTACGAGTGTGGCGGGGGCCAGTCGCCGTCGAGGTCGGGATTCGGGGGTAGTTGCGGCCGTGGAGTGCAGTTCGAGACGCGGGGTTGGGTTGGGTTGGGTTGGGTGTGAGCAGAGGTTAGCTGAGGTTGGTGTTCGGGTTGGAGTTGGGCTAAGGTTGGTGTTCCGATTGGAGTCGGTGTCAGGTGGGCTAATTTGCAGACGGTTCGCGGTCGGGCAGGGGCAGACGCGCGCCGTGTGGAGGGGAAAGCGTCGACGGGGAACCGAGACGAATCCGGGTTGGTCGTACGCGTCGGGGACCGCGGTTTACTGCTGGCCGTGGTTGCGCCCGAGAACGAGCGCGACGGCGTGGACAGCGATGAGCCCGGCGAAGAGGGGGAGTTCGCCGGCTGAGAGACCGCCGCTGAGGACGGGCAGATACGCGAGGGGAAGCGTGACTGCCGACCAGAACGCGACGGTTTCGAGGGGGGCATACGCGAGGCGGCCGATAGTCGATGCGAAGTCGAGCGCCATCGAGTCGGTCGTGGAGGGGATTCCGGACATCGTCACTTCTGCATACGACAGGGACCATCATATAAGGGGCCGAGCGTTACCGTGAATTCGCTTCTTTTTCGACTGTTCAGACCCGGCTTAGGACGAACATTCTTCTTTCGTAACGTTTTATGAAGCTACCAAAACCGCCGAGAAATTTTATACTGCTCTCTGGAGCTTTTTCGCAAATATTGCAAAAGTTGCAGATTATTCAACATGATCGGCTCGGAGAACGGCCGATTAGGAGGCTCGTAGTCGGTTCGGAGCGGGGTGGTCGGAGAGCGCGCGCGACCGGCAGGACGTGCGTAACCGGAAGGGCGACGACGACACGATCGACGACCGACCGGCGGTGAACACTCACTTATGCGAGAACGTGTATGATTCGTACCCTGTGATTTTATATTTCGGCCTATCTCGTACACGAACATGACGAACGACGACTCCGAAGGGATGACCTACGCCGACGCGGGCGTCGACATCGAGGCGAGCGAGGCCGCGACCGCCGCGCTCGTCGCACAGGTCGGCGGCGGGTCGGGCGACTACGCCGGACTCCTCGACATCGGCGACCGCTACCTCGGACTCGCCACCGACGGCGTCGGCACCAAACTGCTCGTCGCCGAGGCGCTCGGCGACTACTCGACGGTCGGCATCGACTGCATCGCGATGAACGCCAACGACCTCGTCGCGGCCGGCGTCCGACCCGTCGCGTTCGTGGACTACCTCGCGGTCGACGCTCCCGACGAAACGTTCGCCGAGCAGGTCGGACAGGGCCTCTCCGCGGGCGCCGAGGAGGCCGACATCGAACTCGTCGGCGGCGAGACGGCGGTCATGCCCGAGGTCATCAACGGTCTCGACCTCGCGGGCACCTGCGCGGGACTGGCGAAGAAAGACGCCATCTTCCCCGGCGAGGCCGAGGAGGGCGACGCCCTCGTCGGCTTCCCGTCGTCGGGCATCCACTCGAACGGTCTCACGCTCGCCCGCAAGGCCGCGACGGCCGACGGCGACTACGAGGACGCGTGGGACGGAGACGACTACGACACCGTCGGCGAGGCGCTCCTCGAACCGACACGGCTCTACACCTACCTGCTGGACGACCTGCGCGCCGCCGAGGCGAACGCTGCGGCCCACGTCACCGGCGGCGGCTGGACCAACCTCGAACGCATGGGCGAGTTCCGCTACGTCGTCGACGACGCCTTCGACCCCCAGCCGGTGTTCGAGTTCGTCCAGGAACGCGGCGGCGTCTCCGACGAGGAGATGCACACGACGTTCAACATGGGTACCGGCTTCGTCGCCGCCGTCCCCGAGGAGAACGCCGAGGCGCTGGTCGAAGCCACGGACGGCCGCGTCATCGGGCACGTCGAATCGGGCGAGGGCGTCTCGATTCGCGGCCTCGACCTCTAACCGCGGAAAGGCCCTCTAACCGAACTGTTCGATTAGAAGCACTATTTTATCGATGTTCGCCATAGTGGAGGTGTGACTTCACCGCCACCGACACCGAGCGGCCTCCCGCTCGTGGGACACTCCCTCGGCTTCGCGGCCGACCCGTTCGGCTTCGTCGCCGACCTCCTCGCGGACCACGGCGTCGAGGACGCGGTCGGACTCGACGTGGTTGGGATGGACGACCTGTACGTCCTCGCCCACCCCGACCACTTCGAGCGGGCGTTCGTGACCGACCGCGATTCCATCGTCAAGGGCGGCGAGTTCGAGGCCGCCTTTGGCGACGCCGTCATCGCTGCCGAAGGAGACGAGTGGCGGCGACAGCGCGACGAGCTAGACCCCTTCTTCCGCTGGGAGCGCGTCGACGAGTACGCGTCCGTGATGCGCCGACAGGTCGAGCGCCGCCTGCGGACGTGGCCCGACTCGGGAACGCTGTCGCTCGAAGCCGAGATGAAGGCCGTCACCCTGGACATCATCTTCGCCACCATCCTCGGGCGGGAACTCGACCTCGACGGCGACGAGCGGATTCGGGCGGCCGCCGACGGTCTCAACGGTCGCTTCGCGCCCGCGTCGTGGGTCCTTCCGTCGTGGGTGCCGACGCCGAGCCGGCGGCGGTTCGACCGGGCCGACCGCGTCCTCCGCGAGGAGGTCCGAAAGCTGGTCGAAACCGCCGACGAGGAGAGTCTGACGCGCCGACTCGCCGACGCGCTCGGAACCGACGCCGACTACCCGGCGACCGTCGAGTCGCTGGAGAACCAACTCGTGGGCATGATTTTCGCCGGTCACGAGACGACGGCGCTGGCGCTCACCTACGCGCTGTACCTGCTCGCAACGCACCCCGAGACCCGCGAGCGCGCCGCCGCCGAGGTCGACCGCGTCGTCGGTGACGGCCCCGTGACCGCGGAGGCGACCGGAGAACTCCCGGTGCTCGAACGCGTCATCAAAGAGACGCTCAGACTCTACCCGCCGGTCCACACCCTCCCCCGGGAGACGGCGAAGCCGTTTCCGACCGGCGACCGGGTCATCCCGGCGGGCACGGACATCCACCTCTCTATCATCCGCATCCACCGCGACGACCGGTGGTACGACGACCCGCTCGCGTTCCGGCCCGAGCGGTGGGACCGCGAGCGCGACCGACCCGCCTACGCCTATCTCCCCTTCGGGGCCGGGCCGCGAAGCTGTCTCGGTCGGGCGTTCGCGCTCACGGAGGCGAAAATCGTGCTCGCGACCGTCCTCCGCGACTTCGACCTCGACTGGGGCGGCGACGGAGCGTTAGCAATCACGCCCGAGATGACGACCCAACCGAAGGGCGAGACGCCCCTCGTCGTCCGACGGCGCTGAGTCCGTCGCGATGGGCCTCCGTTACTGGTTCCGGTTGCCGGTTCCCGTTCGCGGGGCTCGACCTCAGATGTGGGCCGCGATGTCGGCCTCGGTGATGATGCCGACCGTCTCGCCGCCCTCGACGACGATGATGGCCGAGTTGTGGTCGAGGTAGACGCCGATTTCGTCCAGCGTCGTCTCGGGTTCGACGGTCGTGACGCCCTCGGACATGACCTCGTTGACCGGGCGGTCGGTAACGTCGTCCTCTTGGACGTGCCGGATGTCGGCGTTCGAGATGATGCCGAGCGGGCGGCCGTTCTCGATGACGGGCAACTGCGAGAAGCCGGCGTCGAGCATGATGTCGCGCGCCTCGCGGACGGAGTTGTCGGGGGCGACGCTCCTGACAGTCGTGTTCATGATGTCCTCCGCGCGCACGATGCGACCCTCGGCCTCGTCCAGCGCCTCGACGATGCGCCGGAGCGTCGAGAGGCGCGGGTCGACGTCGCCGCCCTCGATGCGGGCGATGAGCGGCTGTGAGACGCCGGCCATTTCGGCGAGTTTGCTCTGCGTCAACTCAAGGGAGTTCCGCCGTTCCCTGAGGTCCTGCGGCGTGGGGAGTTCCATGCCGGGATGATAACCCGTAGTTATGAAAAAGTGTTCCGGTCGCTCGCCTCGGGGGTCGCCCCGGTTGCGCCGGACGACGCAGCGCGGCGCGACGCGGTCGACCCCGACGACGCGGCGTTACTGGTCTTCGTCGGAGTCGAACTCGCGGATGTCGATGACGTCGAGGGGGACGTCGCGGAGCGCGCCGCCGACCTCGCTTTTCGCGATGCGGGAGGCGTGCTTCTCGCCGTCCGCGTTGAAAATCTTGATTTCGAGGAGCAGGCCGACGAGCGCGGTGTTGGCCGCGATGAACGCGGAGTCGAACGGTTCGCCACAGGCGGGACAGGGCGTCGCGCCGACTTCGACCTCGACGTACTCCTTGTCCTTCTGGTTGAGTCGCTTGCCGGCCTCGCTGACCGCGACGCCGATGGCGTCGTCGATGTCTTCTACGTCCCGGACCAACCAGGCCGCCTCCATCGCGACGAGATAGTTGCTCATACACACGTTACGCGCCGGTGGGGTTTCGTGTCTTGTGGTTCGAGCGCCGGGGCGCGTGGGATTCACACACCCGGGCAGCGAATCGACCGCGACGCGTCCGAGCTCGCGACGCTCTCGTCGCCAAACCGGAGCGCGCACGGCTCGCGCATGCCACGGGGATTATCGCTATAACTTATGGAAAAGTGCTCCGCGGGTCACGCGCGACTCACGCCGAATAGTCGGTCTAGTTGGAGTAGAGACAAGTGCGCTTTAATCAGCAGACAGCGTCGGGGTGGAGTGCGGTCGTCTGAGAGAAGATTTATATACCGGCACCGCGCGAGCCTCGACTGAGGACACGGTGATGATACCCCGCCTAACGAAGTACGTCCTGTTCGCCGCCTACCAGCTATCGGTCGCGATGGGCATCGCGCTGCTCCCCGTCGCGCTCGCCGCTCGCCGGATGGGTGTGACCCTCCCGATTCGCCGGCTCGTGGAAACGACCGGAACCGCCTACGAACGCGCCGCGACTCGCTAACGCGACTCGCGCGACTCCCTCCTCCCGACAAAACTCGCCGCGAGCGACCGCGCCGCCCGGCCGCCGCCGACGCGCGTCTGACGCTTTGGCACCGGCAACGGCGAGGTGAAGGGTTGCATTTATCAGCGCCGAAGTGCAATCGCTGACAATGCGTACCCCGACTCACGACGAGTTCTCCGGCCGTCTCGACTCGCTGAACGGCGACCGCTCGAACGTGTTCGGTCCCGAGCTCGGCGAGTTCCCGCACGCCGAGCGTCGCGCCGACTCGCTCGGAGACAAAGAGACGAAGACCGGAACGACCACCGTCGGTATCAAGACCGAAGACGGCGTCGTCCTCGCGACCGACATGCGCGCGAGCATGGGCTACATGGTCTCCTCGAAGGACGTCCAGAAGGTCGAAGAGATTCACCCGACCGGCGCGCTGACCATCGCCGGCTCCGTCTCGGCCGCCCAGTCGCTTATCAGCTCCCTCCGCGCCGAGGTTCGACTCTACGAGGCCCGACGCGGCGAGGACATGAGCATGCAGGCGCTGTCGACGCTCGTCGGCAACTTCCTCCGCTCGGGCGGGTTCTACGTCGTCCAGCCCATCCTCGGCGGCGTCGACGAGACCGGACCCCACATCTACAGCATCGACCCCGCGGGCTCCATCCTCGAAGAGGAGTACACCGTCACCGGCTCCGGCAGCCAGTACGCCCTCGGTGTGCTCGAACAGGAGTTCGAAGACGGCCTCAGCATCGACGAGGCGAAGCAGGTCGCCACGAAGGCCATCCGCTCGGCGGTCGAGCGCGACCTCGCCTCGGGTAACGGCATCAACATCGCCGTCGTCACCGAGGACGGCGTCGACATCCAGCGCCACCAGAACTTCGAAGGCCTCGAATAAGTCGCCCGCAGTCGGCGGTTTCTCTCCGTTTTCGCGATTCGCGACCGGCGGGACTGGCCGGGCTCCGCAAGAAGGCCCCGTGGTGGGACTCCCGCGGTGGGGCTCCCGCAGCGGAACCCCCGCGGCCGCAGTTCTCACTCAGTCGCCGCCCGGAAGCGGCCGAAAGAGCCCGTACCACGCCCGGTAGACGACCACGCCGAGGACGCGCCCGAACCCGAAACTGTACCGGAACGACTCGGTGCGGGGGAGCAGTCGGCGCTGGACCGCGATACCGACGAGGTTGACGGCCATCCCGCGACGCCGATTCGTGCGAATCTGCCAGCTATCGCGGTCGTACGCCCACACCTGTCCGATTCCCCAGGCTCCGCCGACGGCGATACCACCCGGCGACAGCGACGTTGGTTCGTGCGACTCGTCGTCGCTGGAGCGGAGCAGGCGACGCATCGACACCATCCAGAGCGCGGTGAGAACTGCGATACCGAGTTGAGCGACCGCTTTCGTCCGACGGGAGACCATGCGCGATGTTCGCGGGGCGCGATAATAGTTATTCCTCCGACAAGAACGAGTGACACGCGCGGGAGTCAGCGGCCGACAAGGACGCCCGCGAGCGTCGTCGGCGACGGGCGCGAGCGGTGAGTTAGAACCAGTCGGCGAACGCGCCTTCGAGCAGCGAGTCGGACTGCCGCTCGACGTACTCGCGTTGCATCTCGCGGAGCGCCGCCTCGAAGTCGCCGCCGTCGTCGAGGGCGTCGCGGACGCGGGCGCGCTTCCAGTCGGCCGGCGTGACGCCCGTCTCGACGCGCTTGCGTAGGGGTTCGAGGTAGTAGTTAGCCTCCTCCTCGGAACAGCCCGCGAGCCGGAGCCCGTCGCGGGCGTGGACGAGCAGGTCCTCGTAGAGGTCCGCGCCGGTCACGTCGTCGCCGTCGACGTCGATCCAGCGCAGGTCGCCGTGTGGGCCCTCGCGCATCGCGGTGTAGAAGTTCTCTTCGGCGGTCTCCCAGTCGAGGTCGATGACGGGGTGGTCGAGTCGGGGGAGTCGCTCCATGAGGCCCGCGAAGGCGGCCTGGAACGCCACGGAGTCGCGGACGGTCGGCTGGCCCGCGATGGGGCGGAACTCGATGCGGGCGTTGGCCGACGAGCGGGACGCGCCGTCGAACACCGGGCGGACCCACCGCCAGTAGGTGCCGTGCTTCCGGCGGAGCGTGGCGAAGTCGTCGTCGAAGCGGTCGCCGCGTTCGACCGACATGGGGACCATCGTGGAGTCCTCGACGACGCGGTCGACGGCGTCTTCGACGGTGTCGAGGTCGCCGGGGAAGGAGACCTTCTCGTGGTCGCCGGAGTTGAGCACCGACTCGAACACCGCGATGCGGTTTTCGTCCCAGCCGTCGCCGAGAATCTCGTCTGCCGTCGCGTCCTCGTCGTAGAGGTCGGCGGGGAAGAATGGCGAGTTGACGCCGAGCGCGAGGAGCGGGCCAGCGACCCGGAGCGCGTAGTTGAAGTGGTACGGCAGGTCGTCGGCGTGCGGGACCTGATAGTGCGGCTGGATGGACGTGATGAGCGCCTCGGGCATCACGGTGTCCGCTTCGAGCGAGACGTGCGGCGCGTCGAGCGTGAACGACGCTGGGGCGGTCGGCCCGTTGGCCATCGCGTGGTACCGCACGGAGTTGCTCATGTTCGTCGCGAGGCGGACGCCACCGTCGGTGACGGAATCGGTCAGGTACTCGCGGGCGCTCTCGCCGGCCGGCGGGATGCTCCACATCCCGTCGGAGACAAGGCGCATCCCCTCGGCGGCGGCGCAGTCGAGCGCGGCGTCGAGTCGGGCGCGGACCTCGGACTCCTGCGCGCGGAGCCCGTGGGGGTTCAGCGGCTGGGGGCTCGTGGTCATCTCGGCGTTGTGGAGCCCGAGTTCCTTCTCGAAGCCCATGAGGCCGAGCAGTCGGCGCGGAACCCGCATGAGCGCGTGCACGTCGTCTTCGCTCGCGGACCAGCGACCGTCGGAGACGGCGTAGAACTCGTACTCCAAGCCGACGATTGACTGGTGGTTGTCGAAGGTCCCCTCGCGCAGTTCGCGCTTGAGCACCTCGGCGTCGGCTTTCGCTTGCGCTTCGAACTCGGCCGCGTCGACCGCGAGCACGTCTTCGACGCGCTCTGCGAGGTCGTCGCTCATACCCGGCGTTCCGGCGTCAAGCGCCTTCAACTTCCCGGCACTCCGGACGTTCGACAGCGAATCACATCCCCGACGACTGTCGAGACGCTTTTGCCCCGCGCGGCGATACCCACGGACGATGCAGTTCGCCGAGTTCGCCGCCCGCGCCGCCGAGATAGAAGCCGAGCCAGCGGACCTCGCGGTCGTCTCGCTCCTCTCCGACCTCTTTTCGGACGCCGGCGACGACCTCCCGACGGTCGCCCGGTTCGTCCAAGGTCGCGTCTTCCCGGCGTGGGACTCGACCACGCTCGACATCGGCCCGCGGCTCTGCCACGAGGCCATCGCCCGCGCGGCCGGCCCGAACGTCTCCGCAGACGACGTGGAAGACCGCCTCGCCGACCGTGGCGAAATCGGCGCGGTCGCCGCGAGCTACGACTTCGGCGGCCAGCGCGGCCTCGCCGCCTTCGGCTCGGGCGGACAGGACGGCCTGACCGTCGCCGAAGTCGATTCGGAACTCCGCGCCCTCGCGGCCGCCTCCGGCTCCGGCAGCGAAGAAACGAAGCTCAAGACGCTCTACGGCCTGTTCAACCGAACCGACCCCGACGAGGCGCGCTTCCTCGCCCGCCTCGTCCTCTCGGAGATGCGCATCGGCGTCGGCGAGGGTGCCGTCCGCGACGCCGTCGCGGAGGCGTTCCTGGTCGACCCCGCGGACGCCGCCGCCATCCGCGACGACGACGCCGACTCGGAGACCGAAGACGCCGCCCGCGACCGCCGGAACGAGGCCATCGCCGCCGTCGCCCGCGCCCTACAGGTGTCGAACGACTACGGTATGGTCGCCGAACTCGCCCGCGACGAGGGCGAAGCCGGCCTCGACGGGGTTCGCCTCGAAGTCGGTCGCCCCGTACAGGCGATGCTGGCGCAGGCCGGCACGGCCGCCGACGCGCTCGACGAGTGGGAGACCGCCGCGGTCGAGACCAAGTTCGACGGCGCGCGCGTGCAGGTCCACCGCGACGCCGACGGCGAGGTCTCGCTGTTCTCGCGCAACATGGAGGACGTGACCGGCGCGCTCCCCGAGGTGGTCGAGTTCGTCGCGGACGCGGTCGACGAACCCGTCATCCTCGACGGCGAGGTCGTGGCGATGGACGACGACGGCGAACCCCTCCCGTTTCAGGAGATTCTCCGGCGCTTCCGCCGGAAGCACGACGTGGGACGGATGCGCGAGGAGGTCCGGGTCGAACTCCGGGCGTTCGACTGTCTGCACGCCGACGGCGACGACCTCCTGACCGACCCGCTTGCCGCCCGCCACGACCGACTGACCGCGGTCCTCGGCGACGAGTCGGCGGCTGTCTCGGACCTCCTCCTCTCGGACGACCCCGACGAAATCGCCGCCTACGAGGCCGATTCTCTCGACGCCGGCCACGAGGGCATCATGCTGAAGAACCCCGACGCTCCGTACTCGCCGGGCGACCGCGGGAAGAACTGGCTGAAGCGCAAGCCCGACGTGGAGACGCTCGACCTCGTCGTCACCGGCGCGGAGTGGGGCGAGGGCCGCCGCGCGGAGTTCCTCGGAACGTTCCTCCTTTCGGCCCGCGTCGAAGCCGAGTCCGGCGACGACGCCTTCGAAACCATCGGCAAGGTCGCCACGGGCATCACCGACGAGGAGTTGGCCGAGTTGACCGACCTCCTCGAACCCGAAATCGAACGGGAGTCCGGCAAGGAGGTCGACATCCGCCCGTCGGTCGTCTTCGAGGTCGGCTACGAGGAGATTCAGGCGTCGCCGACGTACTCCTCGGGCTACGCGCTTCGATTCCCGCGGTTCGTCACCGTCCGCGAGGACAAAACCGCCGAGACGACCGACTCGCTGGAACGCGTCGAGCGACTGGCCGACTCGCAGTAAGCGACGTTCGCCGCGAGCCACGCCCAAAGAGATATACTGTCGGTGCCTCGACGTTTCCCCACGGTGACCACACGTGAATCTTGACGCCCTCCTGAAGCCGCTCTTCCTCTATACGGGCCTCCTCGGTCTGCTCACGGTCGGAAGTGTGTATTTCGCCACGCACTCGGGACTGTACATGCTCGGGTTGACGGGAGTCGGCGTGCTCCTCGTCGTGCTCGGCGGCGGTGCCGTGGGACAGATGGGACCCAGCAACGTCGAACACGCGGGCGAGAAGGGCGGGACGAACAGGGTCGTCTCGAACGCGGGGCTGTGGTCGACCGTCGAGACGGACACCTCGCTCCGCCTCACCCTCCTGTTCTACGGGGCCGGCGTGTCCCTGTGGAGCCTCGTCGTGTTCGGCGTCCTGCGCGACACGCTCGTCTGAGCGAGGGCCCGCGCATCCGCGCCCGTCGCCCGTCGCACCGGACGCCTCGCCCCGAGAGCCGCGCTTTTTACCCCTCGGTTCGAGGTGTCGCGTATGACCATCAAACACGACGGCCTCGACGTGTCGTGGCTCGGCTACGCGACCGTCAGAATCGAGTCGCCCGACGGCTTCGTCGTCTACTTCGACCCCGGACGCTACGGCGTCCTCGACGACTACTACGCCCGCGACGGCGACCTGATTTTAGTCACGCACAACCACCACTACGACTCCGACGCCATCGAACAGGTCGCCGACGCCGACGCGACCGTCGTCGCCTTCGAAGGTGTCGACGCCGCGACCATCGACCGAGACGTGGTGCCGGTCGAAGACCTCCCCTACGAGACGGTCCGCGTCGGCGAGGAGGACCACCTCACCGTCGGCGAGGTCGACGTGTGGTCGCTCCCGGCGTTCAACGACCCCGACGGGCCACATCTCCGCGACGGCGACGTGGTCCACCCGCAGGGCTTCGGCTGCGGCTTCCACATCTCGATTGCCGACCGGACCGTCTTCTGGCCCGGCGACTCCGACGTGCTCGAAGGCCACAAACACCTCGAAGTCTCGCTGTTTCTCGCCAACATCGGCGGTTCGGTCGTGATGGACCGCCACGAGGCCGCCGACCTCGCGGAGACGCTCGACCCCGACCTCGTGCTCCCGATTCACTACAACACCATTCCGCTTCTCGAAACCGACCCGGACGCCTTCGTCGTGGACGTGGCGAACCGCGGTATCCCGGTCGTCCTCGACGACCCGGACCAAGTCTGAGGCGGAACGGCGGGGCGGACAGCCGGACGGACTGACGAACGGACAGAACGATTTTGCCGCGCCGGGCCGTCCGTTCGCGTATGGACCTCGACTACGGCATGCTCGGCGGCCGGCGGCCCTACTACCGCTTCGGCGACGCCGACGCCGACCCGCTCGTGGTGCTTCCCGGCCTCTCCGACGCCTTCCAGCGCACTGACCCGAACCGCGCGACTGCGGCGGCGCTCGCCGGACTGTTCCGCGAGTTCGACGACCGCGACGTGTGGGTGGTCGGCCGACCGCGACACCTCCCGGTCGGTTCGACCACGCGCGACATCGCAGCGGGCTACGCCGGCGTCATCGACGAACAGGACCTGTGGCCGGCCGACGTTATCGGCGTCTCGATGGGCGGCCTCGTCGCCCAGTATCTCGCCGCCGACTACGGCGACTACGTGGACTCGCTGGCCGTCGTCTCCGCCGGGACGCGACTCGGCGGCCACGGCGAGAACGTCGTGACGCGCTGGCGCTCGCTGGCGGGCAAGGGTCGCTGGGCCGAGGTCGTCGCCGACGCGGAGCGGGAGGCGGCGACGGGGCTCGAAGCGACCGTCGCCCCGTCACTCATCGAGGCGGCCGGCCGAGTCGTCGACTTCCGGCCCGCCGTCCCCGCCGACGCCGTCGTCTCCTGTACGGCCTGTCTCGAACACGACTCCCGAGAGATACTCGGCGACATCGACGCGCCGACGCTCGTCGCCGCCGGGAAGTCGGACCGACTCTTTCCCGAACCGCGGATTCGGGAACTCAAAGACGGCGTCGCGGACGCGACGCTCGCGCTGTTCTCCGGGGCGGGACACAACCTCGCGACGAGCGAGCCACGAACGCTGAACGGCGTTATTAGACGCTATTTCGACGGATTCCGCGGCGACGGGCTGTATCCGTAAGCGCGAACCGCGAGCGGCGAGGGCCCCGAACCCTCCCCGCGGCAACAGACACATACAGCAGGCGGCCGTCGGACCGCCCATGCGCGACGCCCTCCGGTCGAGCCCGCTTTTCAGCGGTCGCCGACTCCTCATCTGTCTCGTCGTCACGCTCGTCGTCGTGACAACCGACGCGCTGTTTCTCCATCTCGAACCCATTCGAACCGCCACGGACTTCGCGACCGAGGTGGCGATACACACCCTCGGGTTCTACGGCGGCTACACTATCGTGGCGCTGTTCAATCGGTCCGGAGCGGAGCGGGAGAAAAGCGGCGACCGGGGGTGACCGGAGTTAGATGACGCCCATCTCGTCGAGCCGCGTCGGCAGGTACTCGTCGGTCACGAAGTCGAGACCGCGGGAGGCAAGCGCCTGCTGTTCGGCCTTCTTGCCGATGTCGAGTTGCAGTTCTATCTGTTCGGTCCAGTAGTCGCCCATGAACCGCGGGTCCTCCAGTTCGGACTGGAGGGCGTTGATGTCGGAGTCCGCGAGCGGGTCGGTCGGGAGGTCGTAGTCCACGATGTCCTGCGGCTGGATGCCGACGAACCTGGCTTCCGGCGTCGCGAGGTGCTCCGACAAGTGCGCGGACTTGATGGAGCCGTAGGCGACGGAGCCGAAGATGCGGTAGGACCACGGGTCGCCGTCGGTGAAGACCACGACCGGCAGGTCGAGTTCGTTGTGCAGGCGCTTCGTGATGCGACGAGTCGCCCGCGCGGGCTGACCCTTCAGGTGGACGATGAGCACGTTGTACTCGTCGTCGAAGCCGTTTTCGACGAGGCGGTCGCGCATACCACCGGTCTCCACGCAGAGGACGAAGTCGATGTCGTGGTCGAGGAACTCGATGGTGTCGGGGTTGTTCGGAATCTGGTAGCCGCCCTCGCCCACGTCGAGTTGGCAGTGGATGTCGCGCTCGCCGCGGCGAGTCTGCTCGCGGAGTTCGAGCGGGCCCATGAGGGTCGCACCCGACTCCTCGGGCCGCATGTGGAAGTCCTCGCGGGTGACCTCGGAGACGATTTCGAGGTCCTCGATGAGCTGGTTCGACTCGTCTTGGTCGGAGAAGTGCGCCTCTTCTGCGTCCCACGACTCCGAGATGTAGTACAGCTCACGAAGGGTGGACGAGCGGTCCTCCTCCAACTGCCGCGCGAGGAACTCGATGGTGTAGGAAGCCTTCAGGAGCTTTCTCGCCCCCCGGACGCTGTTCGCAGAGCGCGTCGAGGTCCGGTCGCCGTACACCCAGACGTTGGAGTTCTCGTCGTACTCGATGTTGCTTTTCGTCCGCGTCGGGAGCGTCATGTGCGGAATCTCCCCCGCGTCGAACTGGTCGTAGAACTCAGCCGCGAGGTCGATGAGACGCTCGCGGGCGCGTTCCTCGGATGTCTTCCGTTCGGATGCCATTATACGTTCACCGTGAGTTTCTCCGTCTCGACGCCGTCGACGTTGATGTCGAACGACGCGTCCTGTGCGACCGAGTACGTGAGCGTCGCCGTCTCACCGGACGACACCTCGGGGTTCCACTTGACGAACCACTCCCCGTCGAGGTCGACGACCGTCGCCTCGCCGTCGAGGCCGCCCGGCTCCGCCGAGACGATGTCCGTGATGTCCGGCGACTCGTTCGTGTTGGAGTAGTTCTTCACCGTGAGCGTCACCTCGCCGTCTTCGACGGCGCGCTCGACGGTCAGGTTGTTCATGATGCGGCCGAGCGCGCCGTCGATGTTGGGCTCCGGTCGGCCGGTGACCTCCGAGAGCTTCGTCGCCATCTGCGGGAGGATGCGCCCGAGCACGTCCTGTTTCTTGCGGCGCTTCTGGAGCGACCGCCGCTTCGAGAGGTAGGACTTGAGTTCGCGGGCCGCCTCGCGGATGGCGAGTTCGACCTCGTCTTGAATCGCCGGCACGTCCGCGAGCGCGTCCTTCGACTCGCTCGTGAAGGGGACGTTCGTGGAGGCGACGTGGACCATGAGGACCGCGGGGCCGTTCGGCATGCCGCTGCCGCCCGGTTGGTCGAGGCCGTAGTTCCGCCAGCCGATGTCCTTGACGACGTGGGTGATGGTACACGCCCCCTGCTGGTAGACGAGCGGGACGCGGTTGGCGAAGCGGAGCAGGTCGATTTTCCCCTCGGACTTCAGTTCGCCGCCGTAGGCGATGCCGGCCTCGACGATGAACGGGTCGCCGCCGTGGACCTCGGCGTCGCGGGTCGCCGCGGCGTAGAAGTCGGCGTCGAACTCCTTTTTCAGGCCGGCTTCCACGAGGTCCGCGGAGATTGGAGAGAGGCAGTCCGTCGGCGGCGCGAGGATGTCCGTCTCGCGCATCGCGTCGAGCAGGTCGCGGGCCACGTCGCGGTCGTCGGCGACCTCTCGGACCTTCGGCACCTCGTCGGCGACGGTGCGCATTCGCGACCAGACGGCGTCGGCGATGTTCTCCTGTGCCGTCTCGCCGTAGGTCTCGTCCTCGCGTTCTTTGGTTCGCTCGGCGGCCCACGCGACGAACTCGGCCACCTCGCCGCGGGTGGCGCGGTCGGCCGGGCCGGTCGTCTCGGCGAACTGCGTGGCGATAGAGCGCGCCATCGACAGCTTGCCGGCGTCGTCTTTCTGCGTGGTCGTCACGTCGTCGACGATGGCGTACACGTCGCCCTCGCGGTCGTCGGTGAGGACGGGCCACAGCGCCTCGACGACGTTCTCGCGGACCGTCTCGCCGAACGAGGTGTCGGTCTCCTCGCCGACCGTCTCGGCGACGTTTCCGACGATGGTGACGAGTTCGCCGTGGGCGATGCGGTCCTTGCCGACGACGATATCGACCAGTTCGTCCGCGAACGCCGCGGTCGCCTCCTTGCCCTTGTTGGCGACGGCGTCCTCGACGACGGCGACGAGTTCGTCCGCCTCGGTCGCGTCGGGCGTCCGCCACGTCATCTCGCGGCCGAAGTGCCGGTCGCGGAAGGCGTCGTGAACCTTGTCGGAGGTCTTCGCGCCGACGCGGGTGAACTCCTCTTGGAGGAAGCCGGAGACGGAGTACGACTCGGTCGCCGAGAGCATCTTCAGGAGCGTCCCGAGTTCGACGCCGTGGGGGTGGGGACGAATCTCCTTCGTCTGCTTCGGAAGCTGGTCGGTCGCCCGCTCGAACTTCATCGGCTCGTCGAGGCCGGGTTCCCGGAGTTCGATGCGGGCGTGGGGGTTGACGACCGCCGTGTGGAGGATATAGTCGTGAAGCTGTTGGCGGGCGCGCATGTTGGCTTCCATCTCCAACTCGATGCGCGTGCCGTGGGGGCGGTCCCACGAGGTCGTCTTCTCGGTGCGAATCTCGGGTTCGTTCTGGTCCGTGTTGATGACGAGTTCGAAGTACTCGGCGTCCTCCGAGCCCTGCGTCCGACTCGTCACCTTGGCGGGCTTCCCGCTCGTCAACTGCGAGTAGAGGACCGCCGCGGAGATACCGATACCCTGCTGGCCGCGGGACTGTTCGCGCGCGTGGAAGCGAGAGCCGTAGAGGAGCTTCCCGAACACTTTGGGCACCTGCTCTTTCGTGATGCCCGGCCCGTTGTCCTCGATGACGAGGCGGTAGTAGTCGCCCGCCTCGGCGATTTCCACGTAGATGTCGGGCTGGATGCCCGCCTCCTCCGTGGCGTCGAGCGCGTTGTCCACCGCCTCCTTGACGGCGGTGACCAACCCGCGGGCTCCGCTGTCGAAGCCCAACATGTGCTTGTTCTTCTCGAAGAACTCGGCGATGGAGATCTCCCGCTGGCCCTTCGCCAGCTCCTCTGCGATCCCCGGCTCGTCACCGAGTGTCGACTGGAACGAGGTCATTTCCTGATGCGCATCTACCCAGTCCCGCGTTAAGTACTCACCGGCAACGGAGTGAAAGTGAAATCCGGGTGTTGACGCGCGTCGAAGGCTGTCCACAACAAAACGACGAATCATGCTACACAGAGTCACCCACGAAACACGCGTCAGCCGGTCGAAATCGCCGGACGCGGAAACCGCTACGCGGGACTCCAGTAAGTAGTACGCGCCCGCGCGTGCGAGCCTTTAAGGGACGGGCTATCCTAGGCCAGTTCAGATGTCACAGGATAACGAGTACGGGGCCGGACAGATTCAGGTCCTCGAAGGGCTTGAAGCCGTTCGAAAGCGTCCGGCGATGTACATCGGGTCCACCGATTCTCGCGGACTCCACCACCTCGTCTACGAAGTCGTCGACAACTCCATCGACGAGGCGCTTGCGGGCCACTGCGACGCCATCGAGGTCGCCGTCCACGAGGACGGCTCTGTCAGCGTCACCGACAACGGCCGCGGGATTCCGGTAGATACGCACGAACAGTACGACCGACCCGCGCTGGAGGTCATCATGACCGTCCTCCACGCCGGCGGGAAGTTCGACAACAAGTCCTACCAGGTCTCCGGCGGCCTCCACGGCGTCGGCGTCTCCGTCGTCAACGCGCTGTCGAGCGAACTCGAAGTCGAGGTCAAACGCGACGGCGCGGTGTGGACACACCGCTTCGAGTTCGGCGAGCCACAGGTCGACGAGTTCGAGCGCGTGCGCGAACTCGAACCCGGCGAAGACACCGGAACGACCATCCGATTCTGGCCGGACGACGGTATCTTCGAGACGACCGAGTTCGACTTCAAGACGCTCGAAAACCGCCTGCGCGAACTCGCGTTCCTCAACTCAGGCGTCGAGATTTCGCTCGCCGACGAGCGGAGCGACGAGTCCAGCACGTTCCTCTTCGAGGGCGGCATCCGCGAGTTCGTCGAATACCTCAACGAGACCAAGACGGCCCTTCACGACAACATCATCTACTACGACGACGAGTCGGAGGGCATCGAGGTCGAAATCGCCATGCAGGCGACCGACGAACTGCAGGGGTCGATTCACGCGTTCGCCAACAACATCAACACGCGCGAGGGCGGTACGCACCTAACTGGATTCAAGACGGCGCTCACCCGCGTCGTCAACGACTACGCGAACACCCACGACATGCTGGACGACCTCGACGGCGACAACCTCCGCGGCGAGGACGTCCGAGAGGGACTCACCGCCGTCATCTCCGTCAAGCACCCCGACCCGCAGTTCGAGGGCCAGACGAAGACGAAGCTCGGTAACTCCGAGGTCCGCGGCATCGTCGAGAGCGTCACCCACCAGCAGCTCGGGACGTTCTTCGAGGAGAACCCGGACACGGCGACGGCCATCATCTCGAAGGCCGTCGAGGCCGCCCGCGCCCGCAAGGCCGCGAAGCAGGCCGAGGAGCTCACCCGCCGCAAGTCGGCGCTCGAATCCACCTCGCTGCCGGGGAAGCTCGCGGACTGTCAGAGCCGCGACCCCGCCGAGTCCGAGCTGTTCATCGTGGAGGGCGACTCCGCGGGCGGGTCGGCCAAGCAGGGCCGCGACCGCAAGTTCCAGGCGATTTTACCCCTCAAGGGGAAGATTCTGAACGTCGAGAAACACCGCCTCGACCGCATCCTCGAAAACGACGAGATTCGGGCGCTCATCACCGCCATCGGCGGCGGCGTCGGCGACGAGTTCGACATCGAGAAGGCGCGCTACCAGCGGCTCATCCTGATGACCGACGCCGACGTCGACGGCGCGCACATCCGGACGCTGCTGCTCACGCTCCTGTACCGCCACATGCGCCCCCTCATCGAGGCCGGCTACGTCTACGCGGCCCAACCGCCGCTGTACCGCGTTCGCTACCGCGGCAACACCTACGACGCGATGGACGAGGCCGAGCGGGACCGCATCATCGAGGAGGAATGCAACGGCAACCCCACGCAGGTCCAGCGGTTCAAGGGGCTCGGCGAGATGAACCCCGACCAGCTGTGGGACACGACGATGAACCCCGAAAACCGCGTCCTCAAGCGCATCACCGTCGAGGACGCCGCCGCCGCCGACCGGATGTTCAACATCCTGATGGGCGACGCCGTCGGGCCGCGAAAGCAGTTCATCAAGGACCACGCGAACGACGCCGAATGGGTAGACATCTAACATGAGCTCTGACGCACCAGATTCTTTCGAACCGGGCGCGGGTATCGCGGCCGAAGTCAAGAACGCGCGCATCGAAGACGAGATGGAGCAGTCGTACATCGACTACGCGATGTCGGTCATCGCGGGTCGGGCGCTCCCCGACGTGCGCGACGGCCTCAAGCCAGTCCACCGACGCATCCTGTACGCGATGCATCAGGCCGGCGTGACCTCCAACTCGTCGCACCGCAAGTCCTCGTCCATCGTGGGCGAGACGATGGGTGACTACCACCCCCACGGCGACTCCGCCATCTACGACACCCTCGCGCGCATGGCGCAAGACTTCTCCATGCGCTACCCGCTCGTCGACGGGCAGGGTAACTTCGGCTCGGTCGACGGCGACCCGCCGGCCGCGATGCGCTATACGGAGGCGCGGATGTCTCCCATCGCCGAGGAACTCCTCGACGACATCGACAAGGACACCGTCGACTTCCAGTCGAACTACGACGACCGCAAGGAGGAGCCGACGGTCCTCCCGTCGTCGTTCCCGAACCTGCTCGTCAACGGGTCGTCCGGCATCGCGGTCGGGATGTCCACGAACATCCCGCCGCACAACCTCGGCGAGGTCATCGACGCCACCGTCGAACTCATCGAGAACCCCGAGGCGACCATCCCGGACCTGATGGAACACATCAAGGGCCCGGACTTCCCGACCGGCGCGAACATCGTCGGCCGCAACGCGGTCCACAAGGCGTACAAGACGGGTCGCGGTCGCGTCCGCGTCCGCGCCGACTACGACGTGTTCGAGGAGGAAGGCCGCATCGTCATCAACGAACTCCCGTATCAGGAGAACAAGGCCCGCCTCATCGAGCGCATCGCCGACGACGTGAACGAGGGCAAGATAGAGGGCATCCGCGACATCCGCGACGAGTCCGACCGCGACGGCATCCGCGTCGTCATCGAACTCAAGCGCGGCGCGATGGCCGAGGTCGTCAAGAACCAGCTTCTCGACAACCATCTCGAATCCACGTTCGGCGTCATCAACCTCGCGCTCGTGGACGGTCAGCCGCAGGTGCTGACGCTCAAGGAGACGCTCGAACACTACCTCGACCACCGCCGCGACGTGGTCCGCCGGCGCTCCGAGTACGAACTCGCCGAGGCCGAAGACCGCGCGCACATCCTCGAAGGCCGCCTGAAGGCCCTCGACAACATCGACGACGTGGTCGAGACCATCCGGAACTCCGAGAGCCGCGACGACGCGAAGGCCGCGCTCCGCGGCGAGGTCGAAGTCGAAGTCGACGGTGAACCCCTGCCGACGTTCGACTTCTCCGAGGAGCAGGCGAACCACATCGTCTCGATGCAGCTCGGCTCGCTCACCTCGATGGAGGCGGCCGAAATCGAAGACGAGTACGAGGACGTACAGGCGACCATCGAGCGCCTCGAAACCATCCTCGGCGACCAGTCGGAACTCGACGCAGTCATCGAGTCCGAACTGCTCGACATCAAAGACGAGTACGCCGACGACCGGCGGACCTCCTTTGTCGCCAACACCGGCGAGGTCACCCGCGCCGACCTCATCCCCGAGGAGGACGTGGTCGTCATCGTCAGCGAGGACGACTACATCAAGCGCATGCCGGTCTCCCGGTTCCGCGCCCAGCACCGCGGCGGCAAGGGCATCATCGGGACGGACCTCAAGGAGGGCGACAACGTCTCGTCGGTGTTCGTCACGAACACCCACGACGACCTGCTCTGTTTCACCAACCACGGACAGGTCTACCAACTCAAGGCCTACCAGGTGCCCGAGATGTCGCGGACCGCCCGCGGGAAGTCGGCGGTCAACCTGCTCGACTTCGACGACGGCGAGGAGATTACCGCCGTCGTCAACTGCGACGACCTCGAAGATATCGAGGGCTACCTGACGATGGTGACCCAGAACGGCTACATCAAGCGGACCGGCACCGACCGGTTCCAGAACATCCTCTCGACGGGTATCATCGCCACCAAACTCGACGAGGGCGACGAACTCGTCGACGTGGAGGTCACCGACGGCGAAAGCGACCTCGTCATCGGCACCGAACAGGGAATGTCTATCCGCTTCGACGAGGACGAAGTGCGCGCGATGGGCCGCTCGGCCCGCGGCGTCCGCGGCATCAAACTGACCGGCGACGACGTGGTCGCCGGCGTGGCCGCCATCGACGAGGCCCACCACAGCTGGATTCTCACCGTCACCGAGAACGGCTACGGGAAGCGCACGGACCTCGACGCCTACCGCAAGCAGTCCCGAAACGGCAAGGGGCTCATCGACATCAAGACCAACGAGCGGAACGGCCCGGTCTGCGCCATCAACACGGTCGGCGAGGGCGACCACCTCGTCGTCATGTCCGACGAGGGCCAGATTCTCCGGACGCCCGTCGAGGACATCTCGACGGTCGGCCGCAACACGATGGGCGTCATCGTGATGGACCTCGACGAGGGCGACGACGTGGCCTCCGTCGACGTGATTCCGGCCGCGATGACGACCGAAGACGAGGAACTGGACGACGTGGAAGGGGACGCGGAAACCGACGCGGACGACGAGTAAGTCGGCTCTCCCCGGCGACGGATTCTTTTTGCTGACCCCCACCGGAGAGTCGCGGCTCCGACCGACGCTCCCCGAAGACATTTACCTCGGCCGAGGGGTCGTCTCGGCATGAGCGTGCGACCGCGGTCGAGAGTCGTCGGCGTCTCGACGCTCGCGTTCGTCGTCGTCCTCGGCGGTCTGACGGCGCTTCGGGCGTGGAACCTCGAACCGCCGACACCCGTTCAGTCGCTCGTCGTCGATGCGGGCGCGGTACTGGTCGTCGCCGGCGTCGCGTCTCACGTCGCCCGCGGCGAGCGCGTCGGCACACGAATCGGCGAGGGTGTCGTCCTCGCGCTCGGTCCGTGTCTCGGCTTCGCGGTCAACCTGTTCGTCCCGGTTTCGACGATGGAGTCGCCGCTGTGGGTCGCGTACCCGCTCGTCGCCGGCGCGATGCTCGCGCTCGCGCTCGGCGGTGTCGGTGCGGGTATCGGGTACGTCGTTCGAGTCGTGAGAGCGAGAAAAACCAGTAACAGCGCGTCGTAGCTCCTATTTCTCCACGTCCGACGGCTCTCTGGTCAGGTCGTAGGTGTAGTGTCGCGGCTTGCGGTCGCGGAGCCAGTCGCGGAGCGGTTCGACCCGCGGGCGGTAGGTGAGCGTCGACCCGAGTGCGGTCAGCGGGAGGAACTTCGCCGCCTCGATTTCGTCGTCGGGGTCGCTCGGCGACGGCGTCGGGTCGTCGGCGACGGGCGTCGCGTGGTAGAACCGCTGGAGATAGATGCGGCGGTCCGGGGCGCGAATCTCGCTCGTGAAGGCGAGCGACTGGATTTCGACTTCGACGCCGGTCTCCTCTGCGGCCTCGCGGGCGGCCGTCTCGAAGAAGAACTCCCCGGGTTCGGAGCCGCCTTTCGGCAGTCCCCAGCGGTCCTTCTCGTAGACCGCGAGCACGGAGTTCTCCTGTAGGACGACGACGCCGGCGGCCAAGTCGTGCGGGGCGGGGGCTTCTCTCGGCGTCGACATCAGAGGATGCGCTTGCCGAAGGCGCTTGCGGCGAGTTCGGTCGCGAGCGTCGCGGTCTCGTTGTGCTCGTCGAGGATGGGGTTGACCTCCACGAGTTCGAACGAGCGCATGGCCTCCGAGCGGGCGACGAGTTCCATCGCCGCGTGAGCCTCGCGGTAGGTCACGCCGCCGCGGACGGGCGTCCCGACGCCGGGGGCCTCGCGGGGGTCGAGCCAGTCGAGGTCGAGGCTGATGTGGACGCCGTCCGTACCGTCGGTCGCCACGTCGAGGGCGTCGTTCGTCACGTCGGTGATGCCTCGCTCGTCGATGTCCGACATCGTGTAGACCGTGACGTCGGTGTCGCGAATCGCCTCGGCCTCCGCGCCGTCGACGGAGCGGAGTCCGACGATTGCGACGTTTTCCTCTTTCAGGCCGTCGGCGTTCGCCCATTCGACGCCCTCGAAGTCGCCGATGCCGAGGGCGGCCGCCAGCGGCATGCCGTGGACGTTTCCGGACGGGGAGGTGCTCGGCGTGTTGAAGTCGCCGTGGGCGTCGAACCAGATGACGCCGATGTCGGCGTCGCGGGCGCTCCCGACCAGCGAGCCGATAGCGATGGAGTGGTCGCCGCCGAGCGCGAGCGGGGTCGTCCCCTCGTCGAGCGCGGTCGAGACGGCGTCGGCGAGGCTCGTCGTCACCTCTTCGACCTCCTGGACGTGTTTGGCGTTCGCCGCCCCGGCGTCCGCGTCCCGCGTCGCGTGGTGCGGGACCGCGAGGTCGCCCGCGTCCGTCGGCGAGACGCCGGCGGACTCGAGTTGCCCCGCGAGTCCGGCGTATCGAATCGCGGAGGGACCCATGTCCACCCCGCGTCGATTGGCACCGTAGTCCGTCGGTGCACCGAGAATCCTGACGTTCCGTTCCATAGTTGACCAACTCGGTCGGGGTGTTTAGTGGCATCGGAAAAACACCCTTATTGATAATTCCGTCCGCCGCCTTCCGGGAGGCCGCCGTATGGCGACGTGGACTCCGGCCCGCCGCAAGGCCATCTCGCTTTTCCGCGACGGCGTCGTATCGGGTGCCATGCGGCACTTGCAGATTCGCGTCGAGGCGGGGGAACTCGACGCGGTCGTCGATGCGCTCCGAAGCGAGGACGTTGACCCGGTCGTCCTCCCGGTCGGCGAGTCCGACGCCGACTCTCGGTCGTACCTCATCGAGTTCCCGCTGCCGACGGAGGCGGTCGACAGAGTCAGAGAGACGCTCTCCGAGGCGGGGTTCGAGGAGCGCTACCTCGTCATCGGCAACATCGAGTCGGCGACGACGCCGCACTACGACCGGCTCGTCGAGCGGTACGTCGAGGGCGACGAGGAAGAAGAGCGCGTCTCGAACGAAGAGATTCTGACGAAGGCGCACGACCTCAACCCCCAGCCGACGGCGTACTACGGGATGACGGTGCTGAGCGCGCTGGTCGCCACGGCGGGGCTGTTGCTCGACTCGCCCGCCCTCGTCGTCGGGTCGATGGTTATCGCCCCGCAAATCGGCGCGGCGCTCATGGCCAGTGTCGGCGCGGCGCTCGGAGAGGACGCGATGTTCACCGACGGCGTTCGCTCGACGGTTGCTGGTCTCGCCGTGGCCATCGTCGCCGCCGCGGCGCTGGGGTGGGGACTCAAGACGGCGCAGTTCGTGCCGTCGGCGCTGAACGTGACCACGGTCGAGCAGATAGCGAGTCGGTCGTCGCCGGGACTGTTGACGCTCGTCGTCGCGCTCTGTGCGGGGGCGGCCGGGGGCGTCGGCTTGGCGACTGAACTCCCCGTCTCAATCGTCGGCGTCGCGGTCGCGGCCGCGACCGTTCCCGCGGCGGCGGCCGTGGGTATCGGCGTCGCGTGGGCGATTCCGGCGGTCGCCGTCGGGGCGCTCACCCTCCTCGCGGTCAACGTCGCGAGCATCGTCCTCGCGGGGACGCTCGCGCTCTGGTACCTCGGCTATCGGCCGAGCTACTGGGACTCACCGGGGTCGGCGAGACGGCGGCTTCGCTCGTTCTTCGGGACTAGAGCGACGTGGGTGGCGCTCGTCTTTCTCGGCCTCACCGTGCTCGGCCCGGGCTCGCTTCTCGCCTCGCAAATCGCGTTCGAGAACCGCGCGACCGGGGCCGTCCAGACCGTCCTCGACGACTCGGAGTACGACTCGCTCGAACTGCTGTCGGTCGGCGTCGAGTTCGAGACCCTCGGAATCGAGGACGGCCCGCGACGGATAACGGTGACGGTCCAACACCCGGTCGGTCGCCAGTACCCGCAGTTGTCGTCGCGAATCGGAGACCGAATACGCGAGGCCACCGGGAGGGACGTCGTCGTGACTGTGAACTTCGAACAGCGGAGTCGGTCGAGGCCGTCGTGACCGACTGAAAGGGAGACGAGCGTCGAGAGACCGAACCAGTAGGCTACTCGTCGAGGTACGGTTCGCAGACGCGCCGGACGCCCTCTTCGAAGGAAATCTGCGGTTCCCAGCCGGTCGTCTCGCGAATTTTCGTGCAGTCGGCCATCGTGTCGTGGACGTACACGTCCAGGGGGTTTTCGATGTAGACCGGGTCGACGTCGGTGCCGAGCGTCTCGTTTATCATCCCGACCATCTCGTTGAACGAGTAGCTCTCGCCGGTCCCGAGGTTGTAGATACCCTGAAGCCGGTGGTCGGCGGCGAGTTCGATGCCGCGGACGATGTCGTCGACGTGCGTGAAGTCACGCGTCTGGGTGCCGTCGCCGAACAGCTCCGGCGACTCGCCGTTGGCAATCTGGTCGGCGAACTGCGCGACCGTGTTGGCGAACTCGCCTTTGTGTTCTTCCGCGCCGCCGAAGCCCTGATACACCGAGAAAAAGCGGAGCCCGGCCGTCCGCATGTCGTAGTGGTGGTGGAAGTATTCGGCGTAGCGCTCGCGGGCGAGTTTCGACGCCTCGTACCCCGTGCGCGCCTCGACCGGCATGTCCTCCGGCGAGGGCTCCGTCCGAGAGCCGTAAATCGAGGACGTGGAGGCGTAGACGACGGTGTCGCAGCCGTCGTTGCGGGCCTGTTCGACCGTGTTCACGAAGCCATCGACGTTGACGCGCGCGCCTTTCGTCGGGTTCTCTTCGTGCATCTTGTACGACGACAGCGCCGCCAGGTGAAACACCACGTCGACGCCCTCGGTCGGGAGGTCGTCGTCGAGGACGCTCGCGTCGTGGAATTCGACCGCGTCGTCGAGGTTATCGGGCGTTCCGAGGTAGAGGTCGTCGACCGCGACGACCTCGTTTTCCGCCGCGAGATGGTTTGCGAGGTTCGAGCCGATGAAGCCGGCACCGCCGGTGACGAGGACTCGTTTCCCGTTCATGTGCTACCGAACTCTCGTGAGCCGTATAGTGCTATCGACAGCATCGAGGCCGAATTAGGGTTCAAAATGAACATTCATGAGTGAGTCATGGTTACAAAGTAGACGAACGGCAGATTCGAGGCGTCATCCATCGGATTTAAGGACGTATGTAGCGAACCACTCTCCATGTCATCAATCGAGCTCACTTCGAGTCAGAAAACTATCTTGACCGCCCTCATCAACCTCTATCGGGACTCCGAGGACGCGGTGAAGGGTGAGGATATCGCGACCGAAGTCAACCGAAACCCCGGCACCATCCGAAACCAGATGCAGAGCCTGAAGGCGCTCCAACTGGTCGAGGGCGTACCCGGCCCGAAGGGTGGCTACAAGCCGACCGCGAACGCCTACGAGGCGCTCGACGTGGACAAGATGGACGAGCCCGCGTTCGTCCCCCTGTTCCACAACGACGAGGAAGTCGAGGGCGTCAACGTGGACGAAATCGACCTCTCCAGCGTCCACCACCCCGAACTGTGCCGCGCCGAGATTCACGTTCAGGGCTCGGTCCGTGAGTTCCACGAGGGCGACAAGATTCGCGTCGGCCCGACGCCACTCTCGAAGCTCGTCATCGACGGCACCCTCGACGGCAAGGACGACACGAGCAACATCCTCATCCTCCGCATCGACGACATGAAGGCACCTGTCGGCGAACCCCAGCACTAACCACGCTCCTCTCTCCGTCTTTTTCCGGGCACTCTCCAGCTCTCTCGACCAGCAGGACCGGCGTTCGGTGGGCGGGCGGTCGGCTAGCGGGCGGTCGGGCGGCGCGAGAAACGGGAGTGTGGACGCGCTGAACGCCGTGAGTGACTGAATCGAACACCGCGAGTGGCGACGCGACGCGTGACTCGAAGCGTGAAGCACGAAGAACGAAGAATCGAAACCGAGTCGGCGAGCGTCGGGCGTCGTGTCACCCGGCAGCCGGGCGCAGCGACCGAGTTACAGGTCGTTCCAGGCCGAGAGCGCGCGCTTCGGCGACGTCACGTCCGCAATCCAGTTCGCGGCGATGCCCTTCTTCAGCGTCCGCGCGAGCGGGCCGCCGAAGACGTTGACGGGGAATTCGCCGACGACCGGGAACTTCACGCCGTGAGCGACGGCGTCGTGGCCGATGGAGATGACCGTCCCCTTGTCGGTGAACGTCCAGCGCTTGAGCGGCTTGCCGGCGATGGCGCGGGCGATGTTCTCGCCGGCCACGTCCGCGGCGTCCCAGGCGGCCTGCGCCGTCGGCGGCGCGACGCTGTCGGGACCCTGCTCGACGAGGGCGCAGTCGCCGACCGCGAAGACGCGGTCGTCGCTGGTCTGGAAGTCCTCCTCGGCGAAGAAGCGGTGGGAGCGCTCGTCCTGTTCGAGTTCCACGTCGGACGCCTCGGGCTGGCCGGTGATGCCGCCGGTCCAGACGAGCACGTCGTAGTCGAGTTCCTCGGGCGCTTCGTCCTCGCCGCCGCCGATGAAGACGGTCTCCTCGTCGACCTTCGAGATGAAGTCGCCGGTGAGAATGTCGATGTCGAGGTCCTCGACGCGACGACGGAGCGCGCCCTGCAGTTCGGGGTCGTTGCCGGGGAAGATTTCGTCCATCCCCTCGACCAGTTTGATGTCGATGGGCGCGCGGTTCGTGTCGCGGTACTCGGCGACTTCAGCGGCCGTCTGGATGCCCGAGAGACCCGCACCGCCGATGACGACCTGCGCGGGGTCGTCGCGGGAGGCGTCGGCGGCCGCCTCTTTGATGTCCTGGTGAATCTCGCGGGCGTCGTCGAGGCCCTTGAGCTGGTGGGCGAACTCCTCGAGGCCCTCGATGCCGAAGAAAGCGGTCGAAGAGCCGATGGCGACGAGCAGATAGTCGTAGTCGACGGTGTCGCCGCCTTCGAGTTCGACGACCCGGTCGTCGACGTTCACGTCGCTCGCGCGACCCTTGACGAAGTCGGTCGAGTCCGCTTTGACATCGTCGACGGGGATGGCGATGCTGGATTCGACGCTCGGGTCGCGGATACAGCGGTGGACCTCGTGGAGAACGAGGTGGTAGTCGTGTTCGGCGACCCACGTGAGTTGTGCGTCGTGACCGAGCTCTTCTTCGAGGGTTTTGACCGCGCCGGCCCCGGCGTACCCCGAGCCGAGAACGACGACCTGCGTGCTCATGTCGTCGGATGCGCAGTCATCCGATAAAGGGGCTTTGAAACCGTCTCCACGACTGTGGTAATTTTGGCCTCCACGCCCCCAGAGCGTCGAAATCCGGGTTCGACGGTTGTCGGATTAGTCGAGGCTGAGACCCGCGTGCCAGCGGTCGACGCCCGCGTCTCGCTTGACCGCGTCCATCTTGGCGAGGAGGTGGACCGCGAGGCTGGCGGTCTCCGCCGCGCGCGACTCGCCTTCAGTGCGGAACTCGCCCGTGACCCGGTTCGCGTAGACCGAGCAGACGGCCCCCGCGCGGAGGCCGTAGACGTTGGCGATGGTCAGGAGCGCCGCGGCCTCCATCTCGATGTTCTTCACGTTCGCCTCACGGAGTTCCTCGACCAGCGAGTCGGAACCGGCGGCGCGGAAGCCCTCGAATCCGGGGCGTCCCTGCCCCGCGTAGAAGGAGTCGGCGCTCATCGTGAGGCCGACGTGGTAGTCGTAGCCGAGGCGTTCGGCGGCCGCGACGAGTGCCGAGACGACCTCGTGGTCGGCGACGGCGGGGTAGTCCTCGCGGACGTACTCCTTGGAGGTTCCCTCCTGTCGGACCGCGCCCGAGGTGATGACGAGGTCGCCCACGTCCATCTCGGGCTGAATCGCGCCGCAGGAACCGACGCGGATGAAGGTGTCCGCGCCGACGCGAGCGAGTTCCTCCACGGCGATGGCCGCCGAGGGACTGCCGATACCCGTCGACGTGACCGAAATCGGCGTTCCGTCGTAGCTTCCGGTTGCCGTCCGGTACTCGCGGTGGTAGGCCTTCTCCTCGTGGTCGTCCCACAGCGCCGTCACCTTGTCCACGCGCTCGGGGTTCCCGGGGAGCAACACCGCGTCGGCGAGGTCCTCGGGACCGACTTCGAGGTGGTACTGGACCTCGTCGTTCGGGTCCTCGCTATCGTTCATGGCTCTACTCGCGGGCCAGCGGTGGAAATTCTTGCGTTCTCAGAGGAGGCCCCCGCGGGCGTCGTCGCGTTCCCTGTCGGTCTCTCGACCGTCGCGTCGACCGTCGTCGCTGCGTCGACCGCCGTCTCGCCCGCGACCCCGCGCCACGTCGGGTCGTCGGAGAGGTCGCCGTCGCGGAACGGCGGCGGGAGGTCTGCCCGCTCGTCGGCCGCCAGCAGGTAGCCGAGTCCCGCACCGACGTACCAGTCGACAAGCGACGGGCCGAGGTCGGCGTCCACGACGAGGTCGCCGCCGGTGTACCACTCCAGCGCCTCGTCCTCGTCGGCGTCGACGCCGGTCCGCCGCCAGCGCACGCCCGAGTCGCCGTCGCCGAACGCCGACACCGAGAGCCTCACGTCCGCCATCGCGGGGTCGGAAACGCGCTCGAACGAGAGGTTCGCGGGCGCGACGCCGTCGGCTCCGTTCTCGTAGTACGACAGCGCGTGGTCGATTTCCGCCTCGTAGGTCGGCCGCTCGTCGGGCGAGACGTTCGAGAGGTCGACGTGGACCGCGACGGTGCGCTCGCGGAAGGGCATCTCCCGGTCGGCGGCGTCCGGTTCGGGGAGTCGCGTCGTCTGGATGCGCTCGGACAGCACGGGGAAGGCGTCGGCGTCGTCGTGGGTCAGCCCGAGCAGATGGCCGAACTCGTGGCTCAGCACCGTCTGGGTCGTCCCGTCGTCGTACCCGGCGGCGACGACCACCGAGACCGGCTCCGTCGGCGCGGTGGGTTCGTCGCCGTCCAAGAGGGGCGCACAGCCGACCGCGTCCGCGCCGGCGTAGTCGCCGCAGCCGTCGATTCGCTCGACGACCGAGACGGTCACGTCCGGTTCCGAGGCGTTCGGCACCACGACGAACACCGGGTCGTAGGCGGTCGCCGACGCGTTCGCCCGCCAGTAGGCGACTGCCGATTCGACGAGCGAAGCGTAGTCGCGGCCGTCCGCGGGCGCGTCGATGCCGACGACGATAGGCGCTCGACGCCACGGGTTGTCCGCGGGTCGCGTCTCGGGCATCGCCGACGAGCCGGGTCCGCCGGCTGCGGCCGAAACGGCTCCGTCGTCGCCGTCGCTCGCGTCGGTCGAGGGGTCCCCGAGGGCCGCGTCCACGACCGGCGGGGACGGCGATAAGGACATACACCCCGAAAGCACCACGAGCAGGACGAGTGCGAGGGCGGCGGTTCCGCGGTCGGCGGCGGGCGACACGTTACTCGTCGGCGTCGGCGGCGTCGCGCTTCGCCGCGGCGGCTTCGAGCGTGTCCAGCGAGATGGTGTTCGGGAGGAGTTCGCCGAGCGTGTACTCGGCCACGTCGTCGCCCCCGAGGTCACAGACGACCGGGAGGTCTTCGTCGCAGAACTCCGCGAGCGTCTGGCGACACATCCCACAGGGGGTAACGCCGTCGCGCGCCCCCGAGGTGACGACGAGGCGGTCGAACTCGGTGTGGCCGTTCTTCACGGCCTCCGCGATGGCGACCTCCTCGGCGTGGAGGCTGTTCGAGTAGTTCGCGTTCTCGATGTTACAGCCGACGTAAACCTCGCCGTCGGCGGTCCTGAGCGCCGCTCCGACGGTGTACTCCGAGTAGGGAACGTAGGCGTTGTCGAGCGCTTCGCGGGCGCGTTCGACGAGTGCTTCGGGCATTGGGCGCTCATTCGCGTGGGGTGGCTTAGTTCGTTCGGCTCTCCGAGATTGTCGTGTCGGCCGACGGACACGGGCGGGTTGCTGGGTGTCGCACCCATCGCGTCGTCCCGCAAGCGACTATACGGCTCGGCCCTAACGCGGCGTCGTGAACGACACATCCGGCGGACGACGAATCCTGTTCATCGTCGGCGCGAGCGTCGTGGCCATCTCGGGCATCCTCGGCGTCTTTATCGGCGAGAACGGCGGCCAAGTCGCCGCCGAGATATCGCTGTTCGGCCTCCTCTCGCTTCCGACCACGCCGCTCGCGTTCAGCCTCTACGGAATGGTACTCTCGGCCGCCCTCCTCGGGGTGCTGTTCGGACTCGTCGAGTACGCCTCGCGTGTGGAAAACGCGCGATAACGCCGCGCTCACGGCTCGGTGAAGTCGCGCTCGCGGTGGTTCGGTGCACGGAGGCCGTCGTACCGGCCGGGGAACCGCGACCGGAAGGCGGACCGTTTTTGCTCGTCCGGCCCCGACGGACCCGCATGGACGCGCCCTCGTCGACCTCGACCTCGGACGCCTCGGCCGGCGACGCCTCGCCCGGACCGCTCCCAGAGGACACGGGCGGCAAGAACCGAAAGCGCGCCGCGCTGGCGACCGCGCCGTTCCTCGCGCTCGGACTGGCCGACGTGGTGCTCATCCTCCTGCAGGGACTCGAACCGCTCTGGGGGTTCGCCATCCTCCCGCCGATTCTGTTCTGTAGCGTGCTGACTTGGATCGTCTTCAGCACCGACTTCCTCGACGACCGGACCTGAGTCGGAATCGGCTCAGCGCCGGAGGGTCAGCGTCGCAGGTTCGTGGAGTACTTCGTCGGCGTCTCCTCGTCGTAGCCGAAATCCTCGGCGGTCAGTTCCGGTTCGGCGTCCCCGGCGCTCGCCGGCGCGGCGACCTTGAACCGCTCGCGGAGTCGCTCTGGCATCGAGAACGCCTCGCGGTCGAGTCGGAGCGCGATGGCGTCGCCGTCGACCTCTCTGACCCGGTCGAGTCGCTGACGCGGCCCCTCTGGGAGGTCCTCGGCGTCGACCGCCTCGAAGCCGAACTGCGCGCAGTAGCCGTGGTCCGAGGTGAAGCCGTACACTGTCTCGAACTCCTCGGCCGCGGCGCGGTCGACCAGTCGCTCGACGACGTGCGCGCCGACACCCTGTCCGCGCCACCGCTCCGAGACGCCGACGCAGGTGAGTTCGCAGAACGGCTCGTCGGTCTTGTGGACCCGAATGCGTCCGAATCCGGCCTTCTCGCCGGACTCCTCGTCGAGCGCGATAACGTAGTCGCGGGAGCGGAACGAGCCGTCGTCGAGTCCGAGTTCCTCCAGCGAGTCGAGCAACCAGACCTCGTCTCGGTTCTTCGCGTCTCGGACGTACATGCTTACTCGTAGCACACCCGCCGACAAAAACGACTCGGGCCGGTACGGCGATTCCCGCCGCGTCTGACGAACTCAACGAAAGAACAGTAAAGATTCATGGTCGCGGTCGCGGTACCTCGATTCATGGACGTACCCGACACCGACACCGTGGTGCACGAACCGGACCCGGCGTTCGTCGAGGACGCCAACGTCACCCGATTCATGCGGGAACACGACATCGAGGACTACGACGAGCTCATCGAGCGGACGACGACCGATGTTCCGGGCATCGGTGCCTCGGGCGTCGAGTGGTTCTGGGACGAACTCGTCGACTACCTCGACATCGACTTCTACGAGGAGTACGACGCCGTCCGCGACGACTCGGAGGGGCCGCAGTTCTCCCGCTGGTACCCCGGCAGCGAGATAAACGTCGCCCACAACACCCTCGACCGCCACGCCGCGGTCGACTCCGGGAACCGGAACCGCGTCGCCTGCATCTGGGAGGGCGAAGACGGTGAGGTCGTCCAGCGGACCTACCACGACCTCTACCGCGAGGCCAACCGCGTCGCCAACGTCCTCGAATCGTACGGCGTCGAGACCGGCGACACCGTCGGCCTCTACATGCCGATGGTCCCCGAGGTCATTTCCATCCTCTACGGCTGTTTCAAGGTCGGCGCGATAGCCGTCCCCATCTTCTCCGGATTCGGCGTCGACGCCACCGCGACCCGCCTCGAAGACCCCGAGTGCTCGGTGCTTTTCACCGCCGACGGCTTCTACCGCCGCGGCTCCGAGGTCCGACTGAAGCCGACCGCCGACGAGGCGATGGCGGAGGCGGACTGCGTCGAGAACGTCGTCGTCTACCGGCGGTTCGGGGACGAAAGCGAGGATAGTGACGCCGACGTGCCGTGGACCGACGGCCGCGACGAGTGGTGGGACGACACCGTCGGCGAGGCCGCCCCGGAGTACGAGACGAAGCGCCTGCCGTCGGACGCGGAGTCGATGCTCCTGTACTCCTCGGGGACGACCGGCAAGCCGAAAGGCATCGTCCACACCCACGCGGGCGTCCAGATGCAGACCGCGAAGGAGATTCACTTCGGCTTCGACCAGAAGCCCGAAGACCGCTTCTTCTGGGTCTCCGACATCGGCTGGATGATGGGCCCGTGGACGCTCATCGGGAACCACACGTTCGCCGGCACCATCTTCATGTACGAGGGCGCGCCCGACTACCCGAACCCGGACCGCTTCTGGGACATGATAGAGCGCCACCGCATCACCACCTTCGGCATCTCGCCGACGGCCATCCGAGCCCTGCGGAAGTACGGCGACGAGGAAGTCGAGAAACACGACCTGTCGAGCCTCCGCCTGCTCGGGTCGACCGGCGAGCCGTGGGACCCCGAGTCGTGGCAGTGGTTCTACGAACACGTCGGCGGCGGCGACGCCCCCATCATCAACATCTCCGGCGGCACCGAAATCTGCGGCTGTTTCCTCATGCCGATGCCGACCCAGCCGCTCAAGCCTTGCTCGCTCGGCGGCCCCGGCCTCGGGATGGACATCGACATCGTGGACTCGTCGGGCGAGTCCATCGTCGACACCCACGAGCGCGGCTTCCTCGTCGCTCGCGACTCCTGCCCGTCGATGACCAAGAGCCTCTGGGAGGGCGACGAGCGCTACCTCGACACCTACTGGTCGTCGTGGGACGACCTCTGGGACCACGGCGACTGGGCCCAGAAGGACGAAGACGGCTTCTGGTTCCTCCACGGTCGCGCCGACGACGCCCTCAACGTGGCCGGCCGCAAAGTCGGCCCCGCCGAGGTCGAAGGCGCGCTCATCGAACACGACGCGGTGAATCAGGCCGCCGCGGTCGGCGTCCCCGACGACACCACCGGGACCGCCGTCGTCGCCTACGTCGTCCTCGAAGACGGTATCGAGGAGAGCGACGACCTCCGCGAGGAGCTTCGCGGCGTCGTCGGCGACGAGCTGGGCAAACCGTTCCGCCCGCGCGAGATACTATTCGTCGACGAGTTCCCGAAGACGCAGTCGGGGAAGATTATCCGCCGCGCCATCGCCTCGATTTACGCGGGCGAGGACCTCGGCGACATGAGCAGTATCGAGAACCCAGAGTCGCTGGAGAAGATAGAAAACGCGTCCTGAAGCGGTTTTTCCGCCTTCGTTCAGTCGGACAGCGCCGAGCCGACACCGTCGTTCCACGCGTCGGCGGTGAAGTCGACCGCGTCGTTCCACGTGGCGACGACGGTCGTCACCGCGAGGTCGCCGGTCACGTTCACCATCGTCCGGATGCGGTCGAGGATGGGGTCGACGCCGGCGACGAGACCGACGATTTCCAGCGGGAGTCCCAACTGCGTCAAGACGAGCGTGAGCATGATGAGCCCCGACCCGGGGACGCCGGCGGTCCCGATGCTCGCCAGCACGGCGACCGCGACGACCGCGAACTGGTCGGCCAGAGAGAGGTTCACGCCGACGATGTTCGCCGCGAAGATGGCCGCGACGCCCTGATACATCGCCGTGCCGTCCATGTTGATGGTCGCACCGAGCGGGAGGGTGAAGCCGTAGATGCGTTCTTCGATGCCGAGGTTGTCGTCCGCGTCGGACATCGTCACCGGGAGCGTCCCCGACGACGACCGGATGCTCAGCGCGGTCACCATCGCGTCGCGCGCGCCGGAGAGGAACGCGATCGGCGACCGCCCCGCGACCCCGACGACGAACGCGCCGAGGTAGACGACCCCGATGTGGACGACGGCCGCGAGGAGCATCGTTCCGATGAGGAGCGCGAAGGGCAGGATAGCGTCGACGCCGGCGGTGCCGAAGACGTTCGCCATGAGCGCAAAGACGCCGAGGACGCCAAACTCCATCGCCCCCCAGACGACCTTGTACATCGCTTCTGCGCCCGCGTCGGCGAGGTCGAAGAACGCCTCGATGCCGCGTTTGACCTGCTCGTCGTCCGTCTCTTCCCACGCCAGCGTGAGGCCGAGGCCGAACACGACGACGAAGAAGATGGTCGGGAGCACGCTGCCCTCGGCCATCGCGCCGACGGGGCTCGCCGGGACGATGTTGAGGACGACCTCGACCGCGTCCGGGGCGTCCGCACTCTGGGCTTCAGCGCCGGTGAGCAGCTCTTCGAGCCCGCGGGAGCCGGGAGAGACGAGGTTGCTCACGCCGAGTCCGATGGCGACTGCAAACGCGGACGTGAGCGCGTACAGCCCGACTACCTGCGCACCGACGCGGCCGAGCGACGACGGCGAGAGCTGTCGAACGCCCATCAGAAGCGTGAACACCACGATGGGAACGATGAGCATCTTCAGCAGTCGGACGAACAGGTCGCCGACCGGTTTCAAGGCCGTCGCCGGCTCGCCGACGACGAGGCCGACGAGCGACCCGAGGACGAACGCGACCCCGATTCGGTAGACGATGCCGACCGACCGATACCGGTTCCAAAGAGACACAATGCTAGACCGTGACATGTAACGTGTTTGCACTAACGATACAGCCAGAATATAAATATAGCGGTGAGAGTCCTGAATTTAACACCGAGGTAGAATTCAATCTCAAATATGAATTAATGGTTGGAGTCTTCGGTGGTTTCTCTCCACCCCACGCGTCGTCGTCAGTACGCGTCGTCCGGTGCGAGCGCGACCGACTCGGGAACCCCGTCACCGACCGCGAGCGCCGCCTCGACGGCCTCGTCGTCTGCGGGGATTCGAATCGTCCCACCGGCGAGAAGCGGGGCGAGCACGCCGGCGACGACGGTTCCCGGGTGGCTGAGTGACGACCGGACCGCGACCGTGTCGTCCACGCCGAGGTCGAAGTCGGCGACGACCTCGCGGGCCGCGTCGAGCAGGTCGCCGTGTGTGAACTCGCGGTCGTCGGCGACGAGCGCTGGGTCGGCGGGCGCGACGACCTCCGGGTGGACCGCGGGGTTCTCGCTCCAGACTTCCTGTTCCCAGTGCGTCGTCGCGGGCGAACTCGGCGGGCCGCCGAACACGGCGAGTTTCTGTCCCGGCGGGAGGGCTTCGAACTCGGATTCGCGCTCGACATCCACGACGGTCGCCCTCGCCTCCACCGCGGGGTCGAACGCGGTCACCGCACCGAGTTGGGCCGCCCCGAGGAACGTCAACAGTGGTTCGGGAAGCGACACCGGGCCGACCGCGACGCGAGCGCCCTTTCGGACGCCGAGGTAGCGGAGGACGTTCCCGGCCTTGTACGAGGTCGTGATGAGGTCGTGGTACGTGTAGGTCCGGCCGGGGCCGTCGACCCGGAGGGCGAGTCGGTCGCTCCGCCGGTCGCGGGCCATGAGGTCGCCGATAACGTCCATGGCCGGTCGTAGGGAGTCGGCGCGAAAAAAGGCCCCGAGGCGCTCTCGCGGTTCGAGAGCGTACGGGAGTCTGGGCGAGCGACGCCGAGGCGACGCCAGCGCGACGAGTCAGGGCGCGCCCGCGATGACGAACGTACTCTCCTCTGGACCGTTTCGGAGTTCGCGGGTGTCTTCGGGTGCGACGCGCACGGCATCGCCCGGTTCGAGGTCGAGTTTCTTGTCCTCGACGACGAGCGTCGCCTCGCCGGAGACGAGATAGTACACTTCCTCGTGGCCTTGTTCGGCGTGGTCGTGCGGCTTACCGGACCAGTCGGGGTCCGCTTCCAACACGCTGAATCCGAGTTCGACGCAGTCGAGTTCGTCCCGCAGGAAGTGGAGACCGCCGCCGACCGCGTCTACGTCCTCGTAGTTCGCTTTCGTGTAGGACATCGGTCGAACTGACGGCCGCCGGACAAGAGAGCGTGGTGGTGCCGGAAATCCGTTACAGCGAGTTCTTCAACTTCTGGAAGAGGCCCTCTTTGACCTCCTCGCCGCCGGCCTCGGCGAACTCCTTGAGCGCCTCGCGCTGTTCTTTGTTGAGGTCCTCGGGCGTGACGACGTGGACCTCGACGTGCAGGTCGCCGTGACCCCGGCCGTCGAGGTGCGGCATCCCCGCGCCGGAGACGGTGAACGTCGACCCGCTCTGGGTGCCCGCGGGCACCTTCAGTTCCTCCTCGCCGTCGAGCGTCGGCACCTCGACGGTCGCGCCGAAGACGGCCTGCGGGAAGGAGATGGGATGGGTGTAGCGGAGGTCGTCGCCGTCGCGCTCGAACTCCTCGTGGTCGCGGACGTTGACCTCGACGAACAGGTCGCCGTTGGGACCGCCGTTCTCGCCGGGTTCGCCCTCGCCGCGGTAGCGGAGGCGTTGGCCGTCGCGGAAGCCGGCGGGGATGGTGATAGTCACGTCGCGGGTGCGGCGGACGCGGCCGCTGCCGCGGCACTCCGAACAGTCCTCGCTGTACGTCTCGCCCTCGCCGCCGCAGGCGCGACAGGTCGTCGTCTGCTGGACGCGGCCGAAGGGCGTCTGCTGGACCGTCGTCTGCTGGCCCGAGCCGTTACACTCCGAACAGGTGTTCACGTCGGCGTCGTCGGGGTGGCCCTCGCCGTCGCACTCGGGACAGACCTCGCGGCGGCGAATCGTCACGTCGCGCTCGACGCCGTGGTAGGCGTCATCGAGGTCGATGGTGATGCGCTGGGCAACGTCGCGGCCCTGTTGGGGGCGATTGCGCTGTTGGCCGCCCGCGCCGCCGTTGAACAGGTTGTTGAAGATGTCCTCGAAGCCGCCACCGCCGCCGCCCATGCCGCCGAACGGGTTGCCGCCGCCGCCGAAGGGGTTGCCCCCGCCGCGGCCGCCACCGCCGCCGCGCTTCTGGGACTGCTGGAAGCGCTCGTGGCCGACTTGGTCGTACATCTGCCGCTTCTCGTCGTCCGTGAGCACCTCCTTGGCCTTCTGGACCTTCTTGAACTTCTCCTCGGCGTCGTCCTCGTCGGAAACGTCGGGGTGGTACTTCGCGGCCTTCTTGCGGTACGCGTTCTTGATTTCGTCTTTCGAGGCGTCCCGCGAGACCCCGAGTACGTCGTAGAAGTCCTCGCTCATCAGTTGATATCTTGTAGCCGGTGAAGGTATTTGAAAAGTCCGTCTCTCGTATCGCGGCGAGCGCGAACGGCGTCAAACCCGGGGTTTCGAACGGATTCGACCGCCGGCGTCGGGTTCCTCGGCGACCCGAGAGTCGGTCAGTTGGTTAGTTGTCCTCGTCGTCCTCGTCGAAGTCCGCGTCGGCGTCGACGAAGTCCTCGGGGTCCGCACCACCGGGACCGCCGGCCGCGCCCGCACCAGCGCCAGCGCCGCCGGCACCGCCGGCCTGCGCCTGCTGCTGGTACATGCGCTTGCCGATTTCCTGCAGTTCCTTCGAGAGGTCTTCGGTCACGTCTTCGAGTTCGTCCGTGGAGGCGTCGTCGTCTTCGAGGACCGCTTCGACGTCCTCGATTGCCGCCTCGATGTCGGCGCGGAGTTCGTCGTCGACGTTCTCTTCGTTCTCCTCGAGGAGCGTCTCGGCGCGCTGAACCGCGCCCTCGGCCTCGTTGCGGGCCTCGACGGCGCGGCGGCGCTCTTTGTCCTCTTCGGCGTGCTGTTCGGCCTCCTGCTGCATGCGGTCGATCTCGTCGTCGGAGAGACCCGCGCCGCCCTCGATGGTGATGGACTCGGCGTTGCCGGAGCCTTTGTCCTCGGCGGAGACGTTGACGATGCCGTTCTCGTCGATGTTGAAGCCGACTTCGATCTGCGGGGTGCCCGCGGGGGCCGGCGGGATGCCGGAGAGCGTGAACTCGCCGAGGAGTTCGTTGTCCTCGGCCATCTCGCGTTCGCCCTGGAAGACGCGGACCTGCACCGTCGTCTGGTTGTCGGCCGCGGTGGTGAATATCTTCGACTCCTCGGTCGGAATCGTCGTGTTCTTCTCGATGAGGCGCTCGAAGAGGCCGCCTTTGACCTCGATACCGAGCGACAGCGGCGTCACGTCGAGGAGGACGATGTCGTCGACCTCGCCGCCGAGAACGCCGCCCTGGATGGCCGCGCCGAGCGCGACGGCCTCGTCGGGGTTGACGGACTTCTTCGGCTCGGAGCCAAGCAGTTCTTCGACCTTGTCGAGGACCTGCGGCATCCGGGTGGAGCCGCCGACGAGGATGACGTCGTCGATGTCGCCTTTATCGTAGCCGGCGTCTTCGAGCGCCTGCTCGGTCGGCTCGACCGTGCGGTCGATGAGGTCGGACGTGAGGGACTCGAACTTCGCGCGGGTCAGGTCGTATTCGAGGTGGACCGGACCGGAGTCCGTCGCCGTGATGAACGGGAGGTTGATGGTCGTCTCCTTGCGCGAGGAGAGTTCGATTTTGGCTTCCTCGGCCGCGTCCTTGAGACGCTGGAGAGCCTGTCGGTCCTCGCGGAGGTCGATGCCGTGGTCGTTCTTGAACTCGGTGGCGAGCCAGTCGATGATGGCCTCGTCCCAGTCGTCGCCGCCGAGGTCGTTGTCCCCGTTCGTGGCGACCACTTCGTAGACGCCGCCGCCGAGGTCGAGGACGGACACGTCGAAGGTGCCGCCCCCGAGGTCGTAGACGAGCACAGTCTGGTTCGACTCGTCGTCGAGGCCGTAGGCCATGGAGGCCGCGGTCGGCTCGTTGACGATGCGCTCGACTTCGAGGCCCGCGATTTCGCCGGCGTCCTTCGTCGCCTGACGCTGCTTGTCGTTGAAGTACGCGGGGACGGTGATGACGGCCTTCTTCAGTTCGTCGCCGAGGTAGTCCTCGGCGTCGCGCTTGATCTTCTGGAGAATCATCGCCGAAATCTGCTCCGGTGTGTACTCCTCACCCTCGATATCGACGGAGTAGCCGTCCTCGCCCATGTGGCGCTTGATGGACCGAATCGTGCGCTCTGGGTTCTGGATGGCCTGGTTCTTCGCCGGCTTGCCGACCAACCGCTCACCGTCGTCGGTGAACGCGACGACGGACGGGGTGGTTCGGTCGCCTTCTGCGTTCACGATAATCTCCGGGTCGCCGCCCTCCATCACCGCGAACGCGCTGTTCGTGGTGCCGAGGTCGATACCCAGAATCTTGTTGCTCGCCATCTTGCCCGCAAATACCGTCTTTTGCCGGTTAAAGGTTACTAGATACTGCGACACACGGCGCGCATCGAGGTCGACGCTGTCTTGCGATTTCGAGTTCTCGCGTCGAAACAGGTCGGTCGATTTATGTAGAACCGCCGACCGCGTCGTCGGCGGCGGGCTCGCCAGAGTCGCAGTCGAGGGCGACGGCGTCTCAGTCCATCGACTGCGGTCGCTCCGTCCCGTCGACCGAGTCGTCGAAGTCGGGCGCGTCCGCACCACCGAGTCGGAGCGACGACGGGTCCGCTCCGTCGAGGGCGTCGAGCACCACCGAGAGCGTCCGCTCTCTGCCCTCGCTGGCGAAGAACTCGTGGCCGCCGTCGTACGGGACGAGGTTCGACGCGGGGGTCCGGTCGCCGATTGCGCGAACGTCAACCACCCGGTCCGAAAGCGAGGCGAACACCACGTCGTCGGGGTTGAACGGCGGTAGCGACTCCTGCGCGCCGTGAATCATGCGGAGGAAGGCGGGCGAGGCGTTGTCCGGGCCGTCGGCCAGTTCGGCGGCGAGTTTCAGTTCGCCGAGGTCCTCGCGGGAGATACCGGACGGGACGAGCGGGCGCGTCGTCGGCAACCGCCTGACGACGGGGAGGAGCAGGCCATCGAGACCGGCGGTCGCGGTCCCCCACCAGGGGCTCAAAAAGACGTTCCGAACCGCGAGGTCGAGGTGGGCGGCGACGAGGCCGCCGGTGCTGTGGCTGAGCACGAGGTCGATGTCGCGGTCGACCGAGTACGCCCGCACCGGATCCACGTACTGGCTGTCGAACTCCCAGCCGTTCATCGGGAGTTCGACGGCGTGGACGTGGTAGCCCTCGTAGGTGAGGCGGTCGAGGAGCCACTCGACGCTCCGATGACCCGGCTTGTTGCCCCACCCGAGGACGAAAAGCAGGTCGTCGTCGCCGGGGTCGCCGTGTTGGGTGACGCGCACGGTTGGCCGCCGCCGACGGGAACGAAGTCGCATGGCGTAGTGATTGCGAGGTGAGAACAAAAGTCCTCCCCGGGCCGGTGGCGCGTCAGCCCACCGTGGCCCGTCGCGGGGAGACAGCCGTGTCGATTGCGACCTACTCGCCCTTACTGACCGTGATCTGCGCGGCGCGGATGACCTTGTCGGCCATCTCGTAGCCGGGCTGGAACACGTTGGCGACGGTGTCCGCCGGTTCGTCGCTGTCGACGCGCATCATCACCTCGTGGCGGTTCGGGTCCACGTCGGTCCCCGGTTCGGGGTCGATGATTTCGACG
Source organism: Haloferax sp. Atlit-12N (assembly GCF_003383095.1). Lineage (NCBI taxonomy): Archaea > Methanobacteriati > Methanobacteriota > Halobacteria > Halobacteriales > Haloferacaceae > Haloferax > Haloferax sp. Atlit-12N. The sequence goes on along the minus strand of NZ_PSYW01000005.1, from coordinate 140,961 downwards.
TTCTCGTCTTCGAGGATTCGGTCGAACTCCTTGAGCGTCGATTCGAGGCCGCCGCGGATGTCGGCGTCCTCGTCCTGGTCGAGCGCGCGGACGAGGTTGTCGCGGACGGTGACGACGCGCTCGACGAAGTCCTCGGTGGCGCGCTCTTTGATCTGGTCCTGTCGCTTCTTGGCGCGCTTCTTGTAGTTCTGGAAGTCGGCCTGCGTGCGCTTGAGGCGAGACTGGAGTTCCTCGGCCGTCGCTTCGGCCTCGTCGCGCTCGGCTTCGAGGTCGGTGACGCGGGCTTCGAGCGCCGCGACCTCGCCCGCGAGGTCGTCGTCGTACTCGGCGACGCGGTCGGCGACGGTCGGCCCGTCGTCCGCCGCGTCGGGTTCCTCGCTGGCCGCCTCGGCGCTCGACGCCTCGCCGTCGGCGTCGGTCGCCGCGTCTTCGGCCGCCTGCGCCGCTGCGTTGGGTGCCGCGTCGGCCTCGGGTTCTACGTTCGCGTCCGTGACCGACTCGGCGGGGTCGTCGCTCATGGGCGGGAGAAGTGTCCGACGCGGCTTAAACGTGTAGACTGCGGGCCGGCCGAAACGCTTCTCACCGCGGGGCGGCCGCGCGGGCGTCGCTTTCGCCCGCTACTGGTACATCCCGAGCGGCCGCGCCTGCGTGCTCTCCTCTTCGGACTGCTGCATCCGCCGAGCCAACTGCTCTTTGGCCTGTCGAATCTCGGTGGCGCTGTCCACGAGGTCGTCCACGGGAACCTCGACGCCGACGAGCGGTTCGATGCCCTGTTTGATGATGACCCGAGCCGCCTCGGGGTCCGGGAACTGCGGGTCCGACTCGACGACCAACGCGAGCGCCGGGCGACCGACCGAGACGGCGTTGCTCAGGAGCGCACCCGTCGGCCCCGAGACGAGGCCAGTCTCTGTCGGGCGGTCGATACTGGCGTCTTCGAGTCGCGGCGTCGCGCCGTCGGTGCCGACGCCGTAAAGCGCGGGCACCGCCTCGGACTTCTCGCGGGCGATGCCCGAGAGGAACACGGGAAGCACGTCGAGTTCTTCGAACCACGGGCCGAGACAGGTTGCGAGTTCGGTCGCCGCCTCGGGCCGGATGGGGATGTCGCTCTGGAGGACGAGCAGGTTCCGTTCCGCGTCGGCGTAGAGCCTAACCGGCGGGTGCAGCGTCGGGTTGTCTTTCATGTAGACCGCGACCTTCGGGACGCCCTCGCAGAACACGTCGGCGTAGTGGGTCATGTCGAACGCCTCGACCAGATGGTCGGCCGCGATTTTGCCGACCAACCCGACGCCCGGCAGCCCTTCGACCAGCGTCGGCGACTCCAGTTCGTCGGTGAGTTCCTCCGCGAGGACGCGAATGCGTGCCATACGTGAACATGGTCGCCCGGGCGAGGTAAATCCGACGGGTGAATGCGTCGTCATCGGCCGACTGGTCGGCGCGACTGGTTCGACTGGTCGCTTTCCGGCGGCTCCGAACTCGTCACCCGACGACTCCGAAACCGACAAGCGCGCCCCCGCGGAATCGAGTGTCATGAACCCGCTCCAGCGGTACGCGCCGCTCGTGGACGACGAGGAGGCCTTTTTCGCGGCCTGCGAGCGGCCGCTTCCCTCCGTCGTTCGCGTCAACACCATCAAGACGACGGTGGCGCGCGCCCGCGAGGCGCTCGACGACGAGGGCGTCGCCTACGAACCGACCGACTGGCACCCCGGCATCCTGAAGCTCGAAGACAGCAGTCCGGGGACGAACTGGCCGTACTTCCACGGCTGGCTCCACGGCCAAGAGGAAGTGTCGGCGCTCCCGGCTATCGCTCTCGACCCGCAGCCGGGCGAGCGCGTCTGGGACACCTGCGCCGCGCCGGGGTCGAAGACGACCCAGATTGCCGCCATGATGAACGACGAGGGCGTCCTCGTCGGCAACGACAACAACCTCGGGCGGCTGTCGGCGCTCCGCCACAACGCCGAGCGCCTCGGCGTGACGAACCTCGTCGTGTCGAATCAGGACGCCCGCAACTTCTCGATGAAACCCTACGGGGAACGGACCCCCGAGAAGGCCGGGTCGTTCGAGCAGTTCGACCGCGTCCTCGTCGACGCGCCGTGTTCCTGCGAGGGCACCTGCCGGAAGAACCCCGACGTGCTCGACGAGTGGACGATGAACCACGTCAAAAGCGTCGCCGGCATCCAGAAGGGCATCCTCCGGCGCGCCGTGCAGGTGACGAAAGCCGGCGGCACCGTCGTCTACTCCACGTGTACCTTCGCGCCCGAGGAGAACGAGGCCATCCTCGACTTCGTCCTCGAACGGGAGGACTGCGAGGTCGTCGAGTGGGACGTCCCCGACGGCTTCGAGACCGCGCCCGGCATCACCGAGTGGGAGGGCGACGAGTACGACCCATCGGTGACCAAGGCACGGCGCGTCTACCCGCACCACAACGACACGGGCGGGTTCTTCACTGCCAAACTGGAGGTAACCGCATGAGCGACGACACCGCCCCCGACGAGAACTGGGGCCAGCAGTTCGACCGCCTGCCGCCGACGGCCGACGACCGCGTCGTCGAGGGTCGCCCCTCCCGCGAGGAGGTCATCGACTGGTGGGACGAGCGGTTCGGCGTCGACCCCGCCGTCTTCGACGGCTACACGTTCTGGGAGAAGGGCGCGGGCAAGATTTGGGCGTTCCACGGCGAGGTCATCGACCCCATCAAAGTCGAGGGGCTCGGGATGCGCATCCTGCGGACTCGCCAGCGCCACTGGAAGCCCTCGACCAACGCTGTCCAGCGGTTCTGCGGCGACGCGACCAAGAACGTCATCGAACTGAGTCCGGGCGAGGCGAAGGCGTTCGTCGACGGCCACGACCAACAGCTCGACCGATGGGAAGGCGACTGGGGCTACCTCACCGCCGCCCACGAAATCGCCGGCGAACTGGAACCGCTCGGCGTCGGCCTCTACCTCCACGGGGAACTCCGCTCGACGGTCCCGAAGGGTCGGCAAGAAGAACTCGTCAAACCGGAATAGCCGGCAGCGACCGGGTCGCGGTGCTGTGCCCCGCTACTTCTCTCTGACCGTCCCGCCAGTCAGTCCCTCCCACTCGACCCGGTAGCCGAGCCGCGAGAGGACCGCGCTCGCGTCGTCGAGGCCGCAGTCGTCGAGGACGGACTCGGCCGCCGACAGCGACATCCCCGCCTCGACCTCTTCTGCGACCGCGTCGAGGACGGCGGGCCGAACTAGCGTCCGCCCGACGAGTTCGTGTTCGGGGAAGGTCACGTCATCGAGCGCGTCGACAGAAACGCCGCGGGCGGCCGCGAGGTCGGACAACGTCACCACGTCGTCGTCCGGCACAAGTTCGGCGGGGAGCGACGAGGCCGCGTCGGCGACGAGGTCGGACTCGTAGCCGCGCAGCACGTCCACCACGTCTTTCACGCGCACCGAGCCGGAGTACGGGACCGCGCGGTGGTCGCGGGCGGCGATTTCCTCGCCGACGCCGAGCGACTCGTCCACGGCGACGACGAGTTCCACGTCCTCCACGTCGGCGAGTTGCCCCAGTTTCTTCTCGACGTACTCGGGCGTCCAAAAGCCCATAATCTCGAAGAAGACGCGGAAGTCGGCGTGCGCGTAGTCGAACGCGAAGTCGGGAATCATCACGCTCGTCCCCGTTTCGAGGGGTTCCGGCTCCCGGACGAGCGACCAGTCGAAGTCGAGGCCGCGGAAGCGGGCGGCGAAGTCGGCCTCCACGTCGCTGTCGAAGCCGGGTTCGGCCATCGGTTCGACGCCGGGGACCGACACGTCGTCGCTCGTGAGCGTCAGCTCGCGCTCGGTCCCGCGGTCGTCGATGGTCGCCACGAGCCGCCAGTCGCCGGCGGTGGCGACCGACCGAAGCAGGCGGGCGAAGGCGGTTCCGTAGCGTCTGGTTCGCTGAAAGAGCGCATCGGGGCCGGTGACGACGACCTCGCGGCCGGCGTCGGTCTTCCGGACCTCGTACATCAGCCGGAGGCGCTTGACCGCCGAGACGACGGCCTTCGGGTCGGAGCTTCGGACCCGGACCTCGGTCGCGTCGAACAGGGTGGTCTGGGCGAGCGAGAGGTTGTACTGCGCGAGCAGTTCGTCCGGCGTCCACCGCGGGTCGAACTCGGAGAGGACCTGTTCGACCTCGCGGTCGGCGGTCAGCGACTCGTCGACCGCCTCGGGCGACGACCCGAGCGAGGACGCCGCGCGGTCGAGCGCCGCGGCCCGCTCCTCGGGCGTCGTCACGCCGCCAACCGCCATCGCGGCCTCGAACGCGGCGCGGCGGGCGCGGGCCGGCGGCAGGGGAGCCGCCGTCTCGAAGACCGCCTCGCGGTCGAGGAGCGACGCGAAGCCGCGGGCGAGTTTGAAGTCGTCGGCCTCGGCTTCGAGGTCGGCGAGGGCGTCGTCGAGGTCGGTCCGCGCGTCGCCGACGTGTCGCCGGAAGACGCCGATGGCTTTCGCGGCCAGCGGGCGGTCCCCCCGGTCGGCGAACTGCGGGTGGTAGCCGCCGCCCGCCCGCGACACGCGAAGCAGGTCCTTCGTCAGCACGCTCGCCACGACGGGACCGCGGGACAAAAACGACTCGGGCGGCGTGGGAAAGAAGCGAGCGACGGCGCGGGCGGACACCGACCGACGGCGCGGACGACAAGGTTCATTGCGTCCGCGGCGGACGCCATCGTATGGAGCGACGACGCCTCCTCGGACTGGTCGCGGTCGGCCTGTCGTCCGGCTGTCTCGGGTCGCTACCGGGCGCGACGGGCCCGCGAAACCCGCCCGAGGCACCGGCAGGGGAGCCCCGAGACACCCCGGAGGTACCGCCGGTCCGCATCTCCGAGGTCGACTTCGAGGCGACCGACGACGGCCGCCTCCGCGTCTTCGGGACGGTCGTCAACGACAGCGGAGCCGAGCGGATTGCCACCGTCGAAGCCCGCGTCGCCGTCCGCGGCGAGGAGTCGACGCGGTCGCAGGAACTCGCCGTTCCGGCCGCCGGGAGCGCCGATTTCGCAATCGAGTTCGACTTCGAGTACGACGCCTTCCTCAACAACGGCGACTTGAACGTCTCGCTGGTCTGAGGTCGAAGGCGGTCGCTTCCCCGCCTCACGGCCTCACTCGCCGATACCGTCTCGCGTCAGCGACGCCGGGCCGCGACCCGTTCTTCCGCCGTCTCGACGCTCACGAGTTCGTAGAGCGTCGCGGTCGCGCCATCAGCCTTCGGCCGGAGGATGCGACCGAGGCGCTGGGTGAACTCGCGTTCCGACCCCGACCCCGAAAGGAGGATACCGACGTTCGCGTCGGGTACGTCCACGCCCTCGTCGAGCACGTTGGCCGCGACGACGGTGTCGTAGGTGCCGTCGCGGAAGCGGTCGAGGATTTCGCGGCGCTCTTTCGTGCCGGTTTCGTTGGTTATCGGCGGGACGAGGAAGCGCCGCGAGATGCGGTAGACGAGGTCGGTCGACGCGGTGAAGACGATGACGCGGTCCTCGCGGTGTCGCGCGAGCAGTCGCGCCAGTTTGTCCACCTTCGCCTCGGAGTTCATCATCACGTCGCGGGCGCGCTGCTTGGCGAGGAGCGCCTCCCGCGCTCTCGGGTCGTTCCCGGAGCGCATCACGAGTTTCTGGTAGTCGCTGCCCGACTGCATCGACAGCCCCGAGGTTCGCAGGTAGTTCACGAACGTCTCCTGTGCCTCGTCGTACGTCTCGCGCTCGTCGGCCGTGAGTTCCACCTCGATTCGGCGGACTTCGTAGTCGGCGAGGTGGTCGCCCGCCAAGTCGTCCACGTCGAGGCGGTACGCCCGCGGGCCGACGAGTTCCTCGACGCGCTCGTGTGCGCCGTCGGGGCGCTCGAACGTCGCCGTCAGGCCGAGGCGAGCGGGCGCGGCGAGGAATCTGGGGATGTCCTGGTACCCCTCGCCACCGAGGTGGTGCACCTCGTCGAAGACGACGAGGCCGAAGTCGCCGCCCACGTCGTCTGCGCGGAGGTACGCCGAGTCGTACGTCGAGACCGTGATGGCCTCCTGCGTCTGCTCGCCGCCGCCGAACCGGCCGACCGGCACGTCGAACTCGGTTTCGAGTTCGCGTATCCACTGGTCCTGTAAATCGATGGTCGGCACGACGACGAGCGTCGGCACCGAGCGGGCGACCATCGCGGCGACGGCGAGCACCGTCTTGCCCGCGCCGGTCGGCAGTTCCACGACGCCGCGACCGCCCGCGTCGAGCCACGCGTCGAGGGCGGCGCGCTGGTAGTCGCGGAGGTCGTAGGTCGTCGAAAGCGAGAGAGGGGTGTCGAGAGCGGCCGCGACCCGGTCGTCGTACGCGACGCCGGCCGCGTCGAGCGCGTCCCGAACCGCGGCGTATCGCATCGCAGGGGCGCGATAGCCGCCGCTTCGGGGGTCGGCCTCGACGCTCGCCACGTCGGCGAGGGCGGCCCGAACGCCGGCGTCGGCGTCAGAGTCGTCGGTGCCGACGTGAACGGTGCCGTCCTCGAAGCGGAGGGTCGTCACTACCGGCGCGTTGGCGGGGCGCGGTGATAAATCGACGGTCCCGCGGTGCGGCCGTCGGACCGGAGTCCCGTGCGCTTCCGGCCCCGCCGTCCGCGTGCCGAAGGTTCAAATCCGATGGCGGGGCTACGGACGTGTATGAGCGACGACCTCGACGACGCGGTGGCACAGTTCCTCAGCGACTACAACAGCGCGATGAAGGAGTACGAGAAGGGCTACGTCGACGCCGACGCGACGCTGTCGGTCATCGACGCGCACATCGACGAGTTGCGAGAGGCGAGAGAGTAGAGACGCGAGAATCGGGCGCGGAGAAGCCGGATTACTCCCCGATGAGTCCGCGAATCCGCTCGACGTACGCCGCGAACTCGCTTTCGGTCCGCTCGCGCGGGCGGTCGATATCGACCGAGACGATTTCGCGGACGCGACCCGGATTGGCGGCCATGACGACCACGCGGTCGGCGAGCGTGACCGCCTCCTCCACGTCGTGGGTGACGAACAGCACTGTCTTGTCCGTCTCCGTCCAGATGTCGAGCAGTTCGCCGTGGAGCATGTCGCGGGTCTGCGCGTCGACCGCGCCGAACGGCTCGTCCATGAGGAGGAGTTCGGGGTCGACAGCGAGCGCGCGAGCGATGCCGACGCGCTGTTTCATCCCGCCGGACAGCTCTTTGGGGTAGGCGTCGGCGAAGCCGTCGAGGCCGACGAGTTCGAGCATTTCCGTCACGCGTTCCGAGCGTGCCGGCTCCTCGACGCCCTGTTCTTCGAGCCCGAAGGCGACGTTCTCGCTGACGGTCCGCCACGGGAACAGTCCGTACTCTTGGAACACCATCCCGCGGTCGGTGCCGGGGCCGGTGACGGGCGAGCCGTCGAGGGTGACCGCGCCCGACGTGGCGTCTTCGAGGCCGGCGATGATGCGGAACAGCGTCGTCTTGCCGCACCCCGACGGGCCGACGATACAGACGAACTCGCCGTCCTCGACGGCGAACTCCACGTCCGACAGCGCCTCGACCGTCCGCCGGTCGGACGCGTAGGTCTTGCCGAGCGAATCGACGCTGACCTTCGCGGTCTCGGAATCAGTCGCGGTCACGGTCGTGTCGGCTCCCGCGTTCGCGTCCCCGGTCATGCTCTCCACTCCAGCACCCGCCGTTCGACCCGGCGGAACAGACCGTCACTCACGAGGAAGACGATGCTGATGACGAGCATGTAGGCGACCGACACGTCCATCGCGAGGTTCTGCGCCGTGTTGAGAATCTCGTAGCCGACGCCGACGCCGACGATGAGTTCGGCCGCGACGACAATCATCCAACACTGGCCGATGCTCGTCCGGATGCCGGTCATGATTGAGGGGCTGGCCGCCGGAATGACGACCTTCCGAATCATCGTCCAGTCGTCGTCGACGCCGAGGGTCGCGGCGACCTCCTTGAGGTCCTCCGAGACGCCCTCGACTCCGCCGTAGGCGCTGTAGAAGTTAATCCAGAAGGAACCGATGGCGACGATGAACGTCGCGCCCTGATGGTTGACGCCGAGCCAGATGACGGCGAAGCCGATCCACGCCAGCGGCGGAATCGGCCGGAGCAGGCGCGTGACGGGCGTGAAGACGCTGTCAACGCGAGTGTTCCAGCCCATGGCGACGCCCGCGAAGACGCCGAGCGACGTCCCGATGAGCAGGCCCGGCACGTAGTGATAGAGGCTCTGAATCAGTTTGACGAGGAGCCTCGTCGCCGGGAGTTCCGCACCGGTGAAGGGAATCGAAAGCGACGCCGGCGCGGTGAGTTCGACGACGAACGCCGCCAGCACCTCGACGGGCGAGGGGAGGAGATACGTCGGCTGGAACAGCGCAGCGACGTACCAGACGGCGAGAAAGCCCGTGAAGCCGGCGACTGCGAGCCCCGTCTGTTCCGCGGAGAACCCCGCGAGTCGGTCGAGCAGTCGCTCGTCCGCCTCGGTCTCCGAGAGGGCGACGCTGGTGCCGACTTCGTCGTTGCTCATAGGGAGTCGTAGATGCCGTAATCGAACATCTCGTCGACGGTCAACTGCGCTTCCGTCTTCCCGAGCGTCTGGGCGTAGTCGGCGAAGATTTTGGCCCCGCCCTCGATGTCGTGGGGGTCTGTGATGAAGTCCGACGCGGGGGAGTCGAGCGCCGCGCGGGCGGTCTCGACCGGGAGCGCGCTCTCGCCGATGACCGAACTCGCGTGCTGGGCGGCCGTGTCGGGGTTGTCGGCGACGAAGTTCGTCGCCTGCTGGTGGAGTTCGACGAACTCCGTGGCGAGGTCGCGGTTGTCCTGCCGGAGGCGGTCGTGCATGAGCGTGACCGCCGCGGGCTGGCCGGGCATGAAGTCGCCCGCCCACGCGATGGGCTGGAACGGCGCGTCGTTAGCGTCGATGACCGTCGGCACGGGTTCCATGATGCTCGTGCCGTCGACGTTGTTCGAGAGGAGCGCCTGCTGGACCGCGGCCGCGCCGCCGAGACCCTTGATGTTCACGTCCTCCTCGGGGTCGAGCCCGAGCGTGTTCTGAATCCAGTAGCGAAGCAGGATGTCCGGAACCGACCCCGGCGGGAAGGTTCCGAAGGTGAACTTGCGGCCCTTCTGCGCCTCGAACTCGGCGAAGGCGTCTTTCCCATGTTCCTCCCACAGCGCGGCGAAGTCGTCGGTGGCGAGAATCTCCATCGCGTTTTTGATGTTCGCCGCGGTGATTTTCGCGGGAATACCCTTGTCCATGATGATCATCGCCGGGACGATGCCGAACATCATCACGTCGAAGTCCCCCGTCGCCGACGCCTGCACGATGCTCGGTCCATCGGAGAACTTCTTGCCCGACACCGAGGCCGAAAGCTCGTCGAACAGCCCCTCTTCTTCCATCACGAAGTACTGCATGTCCGGGTAGATGGGCATGTAGGCGACGTTGAGTTCGTCCAGCCCGCTTCCGCCGGACCCGCCGAGACAGCCCGCGAGGCCGGCGGTCGCGGCGAGGCCGGACCCCTGCAGGAATCGTCTACGGCTAATCGAAGTCGAGCGTGGTGCCTCTGTCATTGCCCTCGTTACGAATCAGTGCCTTATTCGGGGCGCGTACCCGGTAACGATAGACGCGGTAGATGACGCGTCGAAACCGAGAAAACACGGTTTTACGGCTGTTACCAGGGTTGAATCGGTCGGTTTTTCTGAATTGTCGTCTCTCAGATAGCGGCAGAAAAACCCGGGAAACGCCCCCGGTCACGTCACGGAGTCAATGAGTCTGCCGCGACCGTGCGTGGGAAGAACTATCCCGAACGGGGACACCGGATAGGATATGACGCACTTCTCCGACCGGGTGGAGCGCATCTCCATCAGCGGTATTCGCAAGGTGTTCGAAGCGGCTGGCGAAGACGCTATCAACCTCGGACTGGGCCAGCCAGACTTCCCGGCCCCGGACCACGCCCGACGGGCGGCCGTTGAGGCCATCGAGGCCGGCGAGGCGGACGGCTACACGGGGAACAAGGGCCTCCCAAGCCTGCGCGAGGCCATCGCCGAGAAGCACCGCCGCGACCAGGGCGTCGACCTCGACGCCGACGATGTCATCGCCACGGCCGGGGGCAGCGAGGCGCTCCACATCGCCATCGAGGCGCACGTGAACGAGGGCGACGAGGTCATCATCCCCGACCCCGGCTTCGTCTCCTACGACGCGCTCACCAAACTCGCCGGCGGCGAACCGGTGCCGGTCCCGCTCCGCGACGACCTGACGCTCGACCCCGCGGCGGTCGAAGAGGCCATCACCGAGGACACCGCGGCGTTCGTCGTCAACAGCCCCGGTAACCCGACGGGCGCGGTGTCGCCGCCCGACGATATCGCCGAGTTCGCCCGCATCGCCGACGAGCACGACGTGCTCTGCATCTCCGACGAGGTGTACGAGTACACCGTTTTCGAGGGCGAGCACCGCTCTCCTATCGAGTTCGCCGAGACTGACAACGTCGTCGTCGTCAACTCGGCCTCGAAGCTCTTTTCGATGACCGGCTGGCGGCTCGGGTGGGTGTACGGCTCCACCCGCCGGGTCGAGCGCATGCTCCGCGTCCACCAGTACGTGCAGGCGTGCGCCTCCGCGCCGGCGCAGTTCGCGGCCGAAGCCGCGCTTAGCGGACCACAGGACCGCATCGAGGAGATGACCGAGACGTTCCGCGAGCGCCGCGACCTCGTCGTCGAGGGGCTGGAAGATATCGGCCTCACCGTCCCGTCGCCGGGCGGCGCGTTCTACGTCATGCCCGAGGTTCCCGAGGGCTTCGTCGACGAGTGCATCGACCGCGGCGTGATTATCGTCCCCGGCGAGGCGTTCGGCGAACACGGCCACGGCTACGCCCGCCTGTCGTACGCGACCGACACCGAGTCGCTCCGCGAGGCCATCGAGATAATGGGCGAGGCGTACGACGCGGTCGTCTGAGATACTCAAGCGTCCGAAGCCGCCCGATTCGTCGACCGAACTACGGCAACTCACGGCATCCGATACGTCTTATTCTCGGGTCTCGAAGTGAAAACCCTTAAATTCGGGAGCCGGTGACGAAACGTTTGTCATGCCCGCAGAGACGCAGGGAGTCATCAGCCTGCTGCCGGCGCTCTTCGCAATCGTGCTGACGCTGCTCAGTCGGCAGGTGCTCCTCTCGCTTTTCACCGGCATCTGGATCGGTGCGACCATCCTGGTGGGATGGAACCCAATCGGCGGGGCGGCGTACTCCCTCCAGTTGGTCATCAACAACGTGACCGAGTCGTTCAACAGCAAACTCCTCCTGTTTACGTTCCTCTCGGGTGCGATGCTCGGGATGATATTCCTCTCGGGCGGGATGAACGCGCTCGCACAGCGCATCATCGCCCGCATCAAGACCCGGAAACAGGCCGCGTTGGGGACGAGCGTCCTCGGGATGCTCATCTTCGTCGACTCCTACGCGAGCACGATGATTACGGGCTCGGTGATGCGGCCTATCACCGACAAGTTCGACATCAGCCGCGAGAAGCTCGCGTACCTGCTCGATTCGACAACCTCGCCCGTGGTGAGCGTCGCCGTCGTCTCGACGTGGGTCGGCTTCGAGGTCGGCCTCATCCGCGAGCAGTTCGCCTCGCTCGGCATCGACCAGAGCGCCTTCGTGGTGTTCCTCCAGAGTATTCCGTTCCGCTTCTACAGCCTGCTCGCGGTCGTTCTCGTGTTCATCCTCGTCGTGATGGACTGGGACTTCGGGCCGATGAAGCGCGCCGAGCGCCGCGCGAAAGAAGAGGGGAAGGTCCTCGGCGACGACGCCGACCCCCTCATCGAGACGCGCGAGGAGGACATCGTCACGCCCGACTACGTCGATTCGCGCTGGTGGTACTTCGCCGCGCCCATCGTCACGCTCGTCGCCGTCACCGGCTTCGGCCTGCTGTACTCCGGCGGCTGGCCCGGGCAGGCACCCGTCGAGGCGCTGAAGGACGCGGCCACCGCCGACGCCATCCTCTGGGGCGTCTTCTCGGCGTGCGCGCTGCTGCTCGCCATCCTCGTCGGCCACGCCCGCGTCGAACTCGAAGCCGTCAGCGACGCCATCTTCGAGGGCTTCAAGATGGTCATGTTCCCCGTGGCCGTCCTCTCGCTGGCGTGGACCATCGGCGGTGTCAGCCAGGCGCTCGGCGTCGGTGCGTTCGTCGTCAGTGTCGCCCAAGGCGTCATCACGCCCGAACTCCTGCCCGCGGTCGTCTTCCTCGCCGCGGCCATCATCTCGTTCTCGATAGGCACGTCGTGGGGAACGATGAGTATCATGTTCCCCGTCGCGGTGCCGCTTGCCTACCAGCTCGGCGCGCCGCTTCCCGGTGCCATCGGGGCGATTCTCACCGGCTCGCTGTTCGGTGACCACTGTTCGCCCATCAGCGACACGACGGTCCTCTCGTCGATGTTCGCCGGCGCGGACCACGTCGACCACGTGAACACGCAGATTCCGTACGCCGTGCTCTGCGGCGCCGTCGCGACGGGGCTGTTCCTCGCCAGCGGCTACGGCGTGGGTTCGCTGGCGCTCCTCGGCGTCGGCGTCGTCGCGCTGTTCGCGCTCGCGTACTACCTCTCGCAACACGCCGACGTGAGCGTCCCGACCGCCTTCGGTTCCTCGTCGGACTCCGACTGACGAGTCGCAATCGGACCGTCGCTTCGCGCCCTATTTTTCGCGTCGTCGCGCATGGCTGAGGAGAAGAGAGGAGAGCCGCACCGTCGGCGAGCGGCGGCTTAACGATGGAAGCGTCGGCCCGAATTGGGTCACCGACCGACGAATCCCGCGACCAGCACCGTCGCGTACGCCAAGAGCAACAGCCCCCCGAAGAGCCCGGCGGCTTCGAGGCCCATGTTCGGGTAGACGACCGAGAACAGCGCCGTCGAGACCGCGTCGACGAGCATGCCCGGGACGACGAGCAGCACCGCGGCCTCCCGTTTCGCGCCCCCGGAGAGCCCGCGCCACCGGAAGATGCCGACTGCGAGCGCCCACATCACGGGCACCGTCAGCGCGAACACCGCGGCCGTGACCAGCGGGCGGGAAGGCACTAACACGAGTTGGCCGACGACGCGGAAAACGAGTCCGGCGACGAGGGCAATCGCCAGTCCGACGCCGAGAAGCACCCGCGTCTCCGACAGCGGGAGACGGGGCGCGTCGGTCTCGGAGACCTGTGAACTGATTGTCATGCACTTCGTACGCGGGCGAGGAGTATCAGCGTTCGTACGGGGCCGTAGGTTATTATGTCACTCGGAATTAACGATTGGGCGGATGTCAGTGCTCTCGACCGCCGACGAAGGGAAGTTCCTCATGGACGAGGAAGCCGAACAGATCGGAATCGTGACCGAAGTCGACACGGACGCCCAAATCGCGTACGTCGAACCCGACCCGGACCTCGCTGAAGCGGTCCTGCAGGGCCTCGGCTTCGGCGACGCCGACGGCGACGACATCGAGGTTCCGGCCGACTCCGTCGAGACGGTCACCGACACGGAACTTCGCGTCGCCAAAGACCTCTGAGCCGTCACCCGCGACGAATCATTTTCTGTGCGAATCACGACGCGTGAGCCTCACGACAAACGAACTGACAGCGACGGCTCCGCACCCTGTGTTCAATCCTTTCCCGGTGAACCCACGACTTGCGCCCACCCCCTCCACCACCCCAATTCTGTATAGCGAAATTTAGTTTATATGTGGCGTGGCAGACGAAGAACTGACCGATGAGAAACAACGAATCCAGGGAAAAGACGAACTTCTGACAGTTACTTCGCCGTCGAGACGATTTTGATGACGTCGCCCTCTTCGAGTTCGTGGTCCTCGGCGATGCGGCGCTTCGCTCGCGCGTCGACCGCGTGGAGGTAGCCGTCACCGATGTCGGAGTGGACCGCGTACGCGAGGTCCCGCGGTGTCGACCCCCGCGGGAGGAGGAAGGCGTCGGGGAGGACGTTCCCCGTGCCGTCGGTCCACTTCGACTCGTTTTGGACCGGGTAGACCGTGATTTGGTCGAGCACGTCGTAGACCGCGGTGTCGATGGCTTCCTGCGTGCCGGTGCCGCCGTGGTCGCCCATCAGGTCGCGGATGCGTTCGAGGCCCTTCTCCTGTGCGCCGCTCACGTCGCCGACGAGCTCGAAGTCGTCGTCGCCGGGATGGTAGTCGATGATACCCGCCTCGCGGGCCCGTCGAAGGGCGAGTTCGCCGTCCGCGGTCGCGGCGATGACGGGCTTTCCCGTCTCGGCGAGTCGTTCGAGGTTCTCCGGGGGCGCGATGTCGACCTTGTTGGCGACGAGGACGATTGGCTTGGTCCGCTGGCGAATCGCGCGGGCGAGTTCGACGCGGTCCTCGTCGTCCCAGTCTTGGGGATTCGGCGAGTAGTCGAGGCCCCGCAGGACGGCGGCGATGTCGTACTCGCTCGCGCCGACGCCCGTCAGGAGGTCCGAGAGGGCGTCGTCCATATCGAAGTCGGGCGACCGGGACTTGCGGACCACGGACTCCCAGTTCTTGTGGACGATGCCCGCGAGCCACTGTTCGAGTTCCTCCTCGATGAAGTCGACCTCCTCGACGGGGTCGAAGCTCCCGACTTCGACGGGTTCGCCCTCGGCGTTCGTTCCCCCAGAGGCGTCCACGACGTTGACGATGGCGTCCGCGTTCGTCAGCTCGTCGAGGAACTGATTGCCGAGGCCGCGACCCTCGTGCGCGCCGGGAACGAGCCCTGCCACGTCCACGAGTTCGACGGCGACGTAACGGATGCCGTCCTCGCAGTTGCCGCAGCGCTCGTCGCGGTCGAGACAGGGACAGCGGGTGCGAGCGTGCGTGACGCCGCGGTTCGCGTCGATAGTCGTGAAGGGGTAGTTCGCCACGTCGACCTCGGCGAGCGTCGAGGCCGTGTAGAACGTCGATTTGCCGGCGTTCGGCTTGCCGGCTAACGCGAGAGAGAGCATGGCTCGACGATAGTGACGGACGCGGAAAAACGCTCGCGTGCGAAGGGATGCGAGCGGCGAGCGAAACCGAGGTAGTCAGTCAGTCAGTCGCCTGAATGCGGCGCGGCCGGCGAGCACCACCCCGCTCCCGAGAATCGCGAGGAGGCCGCCGAAGACGACGAGGTACGGGACCGCGTAGGCGACGGCGACGACGAGCGCCCGAAGGGCGACGAACGCACCGTTAATCGACTCGGAGAACGCCTGTAAGACTGGCGTGTCGTACCACTGCGCCGGGCCGGGCGGTCGCTCGGACAGCGAGACCCGGACGGTCGAGAGGGCGACGCGGTCTTCGAGCGACTGCTTCTGGGCTTCGAGCCGCTCGATTTCCGTCTGGACCTCGGTCAGGCGCTCTTCGACCGCGAGCACGTCCTCGGTCGTGTTAGCCGACTCGTAGAGTTCGCGGAGGCGGTCGCGCTGGGCGCGGAGGTTGCTCAACCGCGCTTCGATGTCGACCAGTTGGTCGGTCACGTCCTGCGAGTTCGTCTCGACGCGCTCGACCTCGCCGAGGTCCTTCATGTCGGTCATGAACGCCGAGAAGTCCTCGGAGGGGACGCGCACGACGAGTTGGCCCGAGCGGTAGGTGCCGCCGCTCCGGCGGTTGACGTACTCGTTGGAGTCGCTGACGTAGCCGCCGTAGGACTCGGCGGTCGATTCGACCGCGTCGCGCGACTCGTTGAACTCGTCGACGGTCAGTTCTATCTGCCCGTTCTTGATGACCGCCCGCCGCTGGGCCTGCGGGAGGTCGTCGCCGCCCGCCTGTTCGGCCTCGGCGGAGCCACCGGTATCGGCGGCGAGCGAGACGCTCTCAGACCCACCGGCACCGCCGTCCGCCGCGCCGCCGGTACACCCGGCGAGGAGGACGAGGAGGGCGACCGAGAGAAGTTTCAGTCGATTGTCCATAGACGACACTCTCCACCAGAGGGATTAATCGTTGGGTAAGCACAAACGGCGACTGTTGCTATCGCGGCGCACGGGGGTCGCAGTCGCTCGGTCGGTCTCGGATTCGGATTCGGAATCGGTTACTCGGCCTCGCGCGGGAGGTTGTCGCGGTGGATACGCATCTCGCCGCGGGCGCGCATCGTGCCGTCGACGTGCGCGCCGGCTTCGAGCACGAGGTCGTTGCAGGACACGTCGCCGAGGACGCGCGCGTCCTCGTGGATGCGGACCTCGCCGTTTCGGGTGGTCACGTCGCCGTGAATGCGCGTCCCGCTCCCGACGACGATGTCGTCGCGGGCGCGGAGGCTCCCGAAGACGTTGTTGTCCTCGGCGAGGTCGATGGACTTCGCGCGGATGTTGCCGTGGATGCGGCAGTCGGAGCCGACGTGGGCGGGCGTCGAGACGCGCCACGCGTCGTCGGAGACGGTGGCGTTCCGGGGAATCACGAGCGGGTCGTGCGGCGACTCGCCCGAGAGCGTCTCGGCGAGTTCGTCTGCCGCCTCGTCCTCGCCGAGTCGAAGGAGTTGCGAGAGGACGATGAAGTAGAACACGAGCGTCGGAATCGGGTTGCGGATGACGATCCACCCGTTGGCCTCGAACCCCTCTTCGATGTCGACGTCGTCGCCGATGTCGAGGTCGCCCGAGACCATCAGGCGGCCGGCGATGTGGACGCGCTCGCCGAGGTAGGCGTCGTTGCCGACGAGGACGTTGCCGGCCACGTCGTCGAGCATGTCGAGTCGGCAGTCGGCTTCGGCCTCGATGTCGCCGCCGAAGGTGACGCGCTCGCCCGCGAGGACGTTCTGTCCGCGGACGCCGAACTCGACGGTGCTCTGCCCGCCGACGACGACATCGCCGTCGGTGACGAGGTCGTGTTCCTCGACCGTCGTCCCGTCGGGAATTTCGAGCGTATCGAGCGGGTCCGTACCCAGTGACACGCTCCGAACCAACACCCGTGCCGTAATAAACCGTCCGCAAGACGAACGTCAGACACGACGGAGGACGCCGGTTTCGCGACGACGACGCGTATTTAACTACTCGCGGGAAACAAAGAGAGGTATGACGATTCTCTCTTTCGACGACGACGGCGTAGACGTGGTCTACGAGGGAACGGAGTTCCGTCTCGAAAAGGCCCTCATCGAGGAGGCCATCGGGAAGTCCTACCCCGACGTGACCGACCACGAGGTGCTGAAAATCGTCGAGAAGGAGCCCTCCCTCTCCGGCGAACCCCGGCGCGTCCGCGACATCCTGAACTCGTCGTAACCGCCACCCGAACGACCGAAACTCCGTTTCTCAGCGTATCGGCCTCGAATCACGCGCGCTCGCCGCGCGAACGACTATTCCTCCTCGCCAGTCGCGTTTTCTCCCCCGTAAATCTCCGTCTCCGGGTTGAAGTCGGCCCACGCGAACCAGAACATCGGCGAGCGGTCGTTTGCTCGGGTCAGGACCGCGCCCTCGTGGGGGCCGTCGAGCGCCCGGCCGGTGAGGAGGTTCCAGCGCGACCCGGCGGCGACGAGCGCCGACCCATCGCGGTCGAACTCGACGGTCTCGCCGTCAACCCGGCGGACGTAGGCGACGAGACTCCCCTCGGCGGAGGCCGCCACGACGACCGGAAGGTCGCCCACGGTGTCGTTGACGACGCCCGCGGACTCGACCGCGCCGAGCGGGTAGGCCCGGGCGACCCCGTCGGCAGCGACGCCGACGACCGACGTTTTCGGATGAAGTCGGTCGTCCGCCGCGTCGTTGAAGCCGATACCGATAGCGCTCGACTGCTGATAGCTCGTGTAGGGGTTCACGTCGTACCGGCGGGTCTGCCGCCCGCGAATCGTCCCCGAGACGGGCGGCGGCACCAGCACCTCGGTCTCGGGGTTGGCCGCCCGCCACTCGCCCCACGTCGAGATAGTCGAAGGGAGGAGCGACAGCGTCTCGCCGGTCAGTTCCCCGCGAATCGCGGTCGCGAGCACCTGACTCCACAGCGAGTTCGTCCGGTCGTCGTACATCACGAGGTCGGACATCCAGAGCAGGCCCGAGACGCCGAAGTACGTCGGTTCGCCGCCGGCGAGCCTGTCGGCGACGACGGCGCTCCCGCACAGCGGGCAGTAGGTCACGACCACGGGCCGGCCGTCGAAGTCGTCGTTGACGATTTCGTGCCAGTTCAGGATTGCAAGCGGATAGGCGCGGGCGACGCCGCCGAGTTCGACGCCGACCACCTCGTCGCCGTCGTCCAGCGTCGCGTCCACCTCGTCGAACCCGGTCCAGTTGTCGGCGAAGACCGGGGCGGTGATGGCCGGGATGGCGTCTTTCGACGCGCCTCGGCGCAGTTCGTCCTCGGGGACCGGAAGCTCGAACGGGCCCGAGTAGTCGCCCGCGGTGGAATCGGTGGGTTCGGTGGACGCGGTGTCGTCGTCCGCGACCGGTGGGTCGCTCCCGAGACAGCCGGCCAAGGCGGCACCGACGCCGAGCGCGAGGAACCGACGGCGGTTCGTGGTCGAAGCCATGCCGGATATTCGACCGAGCCGCCTATGAGCGATGTGCGGTTTGGTATCTGGGCGCACGACCGCGAGGCTCGTCGGAGGGAAGTCGGGGCAGAGCAAAAAAAAACGACGAGCGCGCCTTCAGAACCGAAGTCGCTCTTCCAGACAGACTTTGACGATGGACTTCCCGATGGCCGCGCCGCCGGCGAAGGGGTCGAGTTTCGTCTCGCCGGCGCGCTCGCGGTAGGGGATTGGCACCTCGGCGATTTTGTAGCCGCGCATCGCGGGGCGGATGAGGAGTTCGGCAGACAGACCGGTGTTCTCGGTCCACTCGATGTCGTGGAGGAGTTCGCGGCGGTACGCCCGCATCCCGGTGGTCGTGTCGTGGACGGTCGCGCCCATGAGGAAGCTCGCGAGGCGGGCGAACGCGATGTTCCCCGCGCGGTTGAGTCGGGGCATCGTCTCAGCGCCTTTCGTGATTCGGTCCCCGGAAACCACGTCGTAGCCGTCGTTGATGAGATCGAGGAACTTCGGCAGATACTCCATCGGATAGGTGTCGTCGCAGTCGGTGGTGACGACGACCGGGCGGTCGGGCGCGAGCACCGCGGCCTCGACCGCGACGCCGTACCCCTGCGGTTCCTGTTCGATGACGCGCGCGCCCATCTTCCGGGCGATTTCGGGCGTCCGATCGTCCGAGCCGTCCACGCAGACGACCTCGGCACGCCCGTCGGTAATCCGGTCGATGTCAGCCAGAACGGACCCGATGGCCTGTTCTTCGTTGTACGTCCCCATCACGACCGCGAGGTCGTCGAAGGTGTACTCGGTCATTGGACGGGGTTATCGACGGTCGCTCTTGAACTTTTAGGTTTACCAAAACCGGGACGGTACGAGCGGTGGTGTTAGCTCAATCCGCGGCTATCGGGCTGGTCTTCCAGCTCTTTCGCGTGGTCGACGAGGTAGTCCATCAGTCGGGTCGCCGACGCCTCCACGTCGTCGAGTTCGTCGGTGGACTGCCCGCTGACGCGGACGGAGAGTTCGTAGAGGTCGAGTTCGACGTGCGGGACAGTCTCGTCACCGTTGCCGTTCCCGTTGTCGGGCTCGTCGGTGCCTCCGTCCGCCGCTTCGACGGTCGCATCGGTGTCGACCGGCTCGTCGCCGTCGGACGGTTCGGTCGCGTCGTCGGACGGTGGTGTCGAATCGGCGGATTCGTCCGCCTCGGGGTCGGCGTCGGGGTCGTCGGTCATGTGCGGCGCGTCGCTTCGGGGGATGAAAAAAGCGCGGGGTTCCGGCACGCTCGCTCGGGCCGGCGGCGCTCGCCAGACCGGGAGCGTGACCACCTCGATGGCCGCCTCAGACGAGTTCGGCGTCGAGTCCCTCGCAGGCGCGGTCGTGGAGGCGACCGGTGACTGTCTCCATGAGGCGTTCGAGGTTGACCGCGTCCTCGCGGTTGTACGAGACGAGCGTGTCGAGCGACGACTGGTCGCCGCGCTCGTACTCACGCCAGAGGCGGACGGCGTCGCGCCCGGAGATGTCGGGTCGGTCGCGGTCGATACCCACGTCTTTCTCGATTTGCTTCAGCCCGCCGGTGAGGTCGAGCGTCCGGCACGGATACATCAAATCGACGTGCGGTACGTCGATTGAGACGTCGAACGAGGTCTCGAGGAAGGGCACGTCGAAGCGCGCGCCGTTGAACGTCGCGATGAGTTTCGCGTCGGTGAACTGCTCGCGGAGGGCGTCGGCGGTCAGGTCCTCCCCGCTGACGAGCGTCGTGGTCTCGCCGTCCTGATAGAACGAGACGGTCGTCACCGAGTCGCGCTCGGGCGAGAGGCCGGTCGTCTCGATGTCGAAAAAGCACGTCTCGTCGCGGAAGTTCTCGTAGAGTCGCCAGCGCTCGCCCGAGGGGAAACAGTCGTCGAAGAACCGCGAGTTGCCGTCGTCGAGGTGGGCGGCGGCGTCGGCGATGAACGTCTCGATTCGGTCGCCCGTCTTCGCGCC
Organism: Haloferax sp. Atlit-12N; assembly: GCF_003383095.1. NCBI lineage: Archaea > Methanobacteriati > Methanobacteriota > Halobacteria > Halobacteriales > Haloferacaceae > Haloferax > Haloferax sp. Atlit-12N. The sequence continues at coordinate 120,634 of NZ_PSYW01000005.1, read as the reverse complement.
GACGAGCGAGGCGTCGAACTCGTCCCAGTGGGTCGCCCCGGCCCGCCAGAGGTTCCGCTCCGTCCGCTCGCCCACGCCGCGGACGGGGATGAAGCTGTTCTCGATTCGCATGTCCGACAGGGGGGCGTCGGCGACCCTAAATGCGTCGTCGTGGACCGGCCGCCACGCTCCCAGAACGCTTCCGCATTCCCCTGCCGCGGGCGTTTTACCCGCAGAGCGCGAAGCCGGGGGTATGTGCGGCCGCTACACGCTGTTTACTTCACCCGAAGAACTCGAAACGCGGTTCGACGCGACGCCGACGCGCCCGCTTTCGGCGCGGTACAACTGCGCGCCCGGACAGGAACTCCCGGTCGTGACCAACGACGCGCCCGAGGAGTTCCGCTTCCTGAAGTGGGGGCTCGTCCCCTCGTGGGCCGACAGCGCCAGCGTCGGTAACGACCGAATCAACGCCCGCGCGGAGACCGTCCGCGAGAAGCGGAGTTTCGCCGACGCTTACGAGGCCCGCCGGTGTCTCGTTCCCTCGGACGGCTTCTACGAGTGGGTCGACCGCGGCGGGGACAAACAGCCCTACCGCGTCGCCTTCGAGGACGCCCGCCCGTTCGCCATGGCCGGCCTCTGGGAGCGATGGACGCCCTCGACGAAACAGACCGGTCTCGGCGACTTCGGAAGCGGCGACCCCTCGCGCGAACAGGAACCGCTTGAGACGTTCACCGTTGTCACGACCGAGCCGAACGACCTCATCTCGGAGTTACACCACCGGATGGCGGTCGTCCTCGCCCCCGAGGAAGAAGAGACGTGGCTCCACGGCGACCCCGACGAGGCGGCGGCGCTCCTCGACACCTACCCCGACGACGAACTCACGGCGTACCCCGTCTCGACGCGGGTGAACAGCCCCGCCAACGATAGCCCCGACCTGATAGAGCGAGTCGAAGCGTAGCGCACCGGGTAAAATCGTCGGCTTTCGGCCGTCTCGGCGACTTCGACGCGAACCGGCTGGGTTCGACGGGACCTCGAATTTTCCGAAAATCGGTCGAGCCCGAGAACCAATATTGTGTATAGCGATATGCGATATACGAGTCTCGAATCGGACAAGCGACGACTCGACAGAGGGACCGAGATATCGAGAGAGTTGATGACTGAGAACGCTGACTCGGAACGTCGGAGTTCCAGCGGCCGATAGTGCTGAAATCTACGTCAGTATCACAGAGCGACAGCCGCGTCGCGCTCGCGGCTCGGGCGGTTCGTATCGCAGTCGGAGGTACAGGCGGAGGTACAGGCGGTTGCGGGGGGCGCGGCCGCGAGTCCGGTCGTGCAGGCGGAGTGCGGCGTCGCATTCGAAATTCGAGACAGTTCGTTCGGGCGAGTCAGCGGCAGGGGAGGGGTTCGCTCGAACGGGTCGTCGCCGCCGAACGACTGGTTCGTCGAATCCGACCGGAATCAAGCCACCAAACCCCGGGATTTACGCGAGTCCGTCAGAACGGCCACAGCGCGGTCGAGCGCCGCTTCACCTGAGATGGGGAGCACGTCCCGAATTACGGATCTCACCGTGAAGACGAGGGCTGTGAAGGCGTCAAAAGAGAACGAATCGGGCCAGCGAAGACCTCGATTGGGTTCGTCTTCGAGCGAATTCGGAACGGTGTCACTCGGGTGGTTGTGTGTTCGAATCAGACAACATTCTGGGAAATTCTGCGTAGTGACACCAGCATAATCACAGCTGAATCTATTTCGAAACGAAGACCCGTTCGGCGACATATATTCAGCGTTCGATGACCGATATAATCGAGAAAATACCGAGCCATCTCTGGTCGGAATATATCCGTTCGAGAGAACACAGATGGTGCGTCGTCCCGCGAATATATTTCCAGTAAAATAGGAAGAAATTATGGATAGAATAGTTCATAGATTAAGGAAGAGAAACAAAAGAGGGCCTAAACCCAGCGGTACCCGGTTCTATAATAATTCAGTGAATTAAGAAGTGAAATAACGAAATTCGTGTAAGTGGATCTTCTATGTGTTACTCCGGGGGTAAACGGTGCAAGGAATGCTATCCAAAAATCAGTTGCCATCACAGAAGTGAGAAGAGGTTGTGCAGAATTCGACCTATTGAAAGCAACGGAAAGTTGGTCGAGTCTCAGATTTGCTCGAAACGTCCGAAATCGACGTTCTCCGGGAGATTCTAATATCCTGAATACTACATGCAAATCGCCGAAAATTCGATTGCAGTATTTAGGATAACTCAGATTCACCGCCAAAAATCCGCATGTACTGCTCAGGATAACTTCCCTTATTCTGGACTGTGCCGGTAGATTGAATATCGACCCCCGTGTCGACCCGTCCATGAGCGACGAGGCCGACCGCGCGACGGTGCAAACCTACCTTCCGGCCCACCAGAAGGCCATCTGGAAGGACCACGCGGACCGACTCGGGATGAGTCAGAGCGAATTTGTCAGAACGATGGTACAGGCTGGACGTCGCGATTTCGACGTTCCGTCGAGGGGCGATGAAGCGGCCACAACCCCCGGGGTTGAAGGGGTGAAAACGGGGATCCAGAACGGCGGTTCGAATCAGGGAGGAGAAGGTGAAAATAACGACCAGTTCGAGCCCCGAATCATCGAGGCGCTCGCGGCCGATTCACACCGGTCGTGGGACGACCTCGTTGCGGCGCTGACCGACGACATCGAGGACCGCCTCGAATCGACGCTACAGGAGCTACAGTCGAGCGGCCGAGTCGTGTACAGTGGGCGACACGGCGGTTATACGCTGGCGGAGCGCGATGGCCGCTGAGCGACCCGCCGACGCGGAGGACCCGGTCGGCTACTTCCTGCAGGATATGACCTATCACGGGAAGACCGACCGGACCCGCGCCGCCTACGAGCGCGTCCTCCGGGCGTTCGAGTCGTTCCTCGGCGACCCATCGCGGAACCCCTCCGGGAGCGCTCGGTCGGTCGACGACGCGACCCATCGCGACTGCATGGCGTGGATACACACCCTGCGAAACCGCGACGTCGCGGCGAGCACGGTAGCGACGTACGCCTCCTACCTCCACCGATTTTACGCCTACATGGCGCAGGTCGGCGCGTTCGACTCCAACCCGATGAGTCTCGTGATGGAGGAGATGGACGAGCGCATCGACACCAACCCCGCCCGAAGGGAGCTTTCGGTTCCCCAGATGCGGGCGTTCGTCCGCGAAATCGCCCATCCGCTGGACCACGCGCTGGTGGTCACCCTCCTCAAGACCGGGATGCGCGTCGGCGAACTGTGCAACCTCGACCTTCGGGACGTGTCGCTGACGACGGATACACCATTGACCGGTGTATCAACCCGCGCCGCCCTCGACGGTCGCGGGCCGTCGATATACGTCGCCGCCGACCCGAGCGTCGGAAGCGTCACCAACGGCGAGGAGCGAACCGCCTCGAACAAGCGAAAACGGTCGACAGTCGTCCCCATCGACGACGAGTTGGAGGCCGTCCTCCTGCGTTGGCTAGCGATTCGCCCGGATTCGACGTCACCGGCCGAACCGCTTTTCGTCGGTACCGCCTCGGGCTGGGGCCGGCGACTGGAGCCCGACGCGGTCCACCACGTCGTCACCTCTCACGCCGCCGACGCCGGGTGGTACCGGTCGGGTGGCGACCGCGAGGAGAACGTCACGCCGCACTACTTCCGGCACTTCTTCACGACCCACCTCCGGGACCGAACCGGCGACCGCGGTATCGTCAAGTACCTCCGCGGCGACGTGGCCGGCGACATCATCGACACGTACACCCACAACTGGGGCGATAGAGTGCGTGAGACGTACGAATCGAACATTTACTCGCTCCGCTGAGGAGCGTAACCGCTGTTCGAAGCGCGACTCATGAACTGTATCTCGCTATATTGAATTGGTAGGTGCGCGACCTATCGTTTGACGCCCGTCGCCTCGATTTGGACGGCGGCGTCGTTCGGGAGTTCGGAGACGCCGACGACAGTCATCGCCGGCCGTCGAGCGTCGAAATAGGCGTCGTAGGCCGACTCGATGGCATCGATTCGGTCGAGGTCGGTCGTGTACACCGTGGTTCGGAGTACGTCGTCTAAGTCGATTCCAGAGCGTTCGACAGCCGCTTCGACGCGTTCGAGCGCGCTCATCGTCTGGCTCTCGACCGACGGAAGGCTGTCCGTCGTCTGTTCCGGTTCGGGATACTGCGCGTCGAAGAAGACGAGTTGCAGGTTCCGCTTTCGGGCGCCGTATCCGGCGGTCGCTTTGAACTGGTCGCTCTCGTACCGGATCGCATCGCCGTTCATACCTGTTCCTCCGTGGGATTCGTTCGAATCTGATACACGGTCGTACTACTCCGCCAGCGGGCATCGACGTATCGCTAGCATGTACTAACTCCGGGAGAGACGTTCTCACGCGGGGGACGAGAGGGTCAAACGGGCGCTTGACTCATGGCCGTCTCTTTATCGGCAGAGTGAGAACGACGGCCGAGACCGTGAGTTCGTTGCTCCCACTGAAACCCGCTGCAGCATCGGTTCGAGACCGGTCCCTAAGCCCGCTTCTCGTCGAACTCGACGACGCTGACGCGGACGAGGTTCTGTCGGCGCTCTCGTCGGCCACCGCGAGACGGCTCCTCGCCGCCGTCTACGACGACCCGCGCCCCGCCTCCGAACTGGCAGACGCGCTCGACACGACGCTTCAGACCGTCAGCTACCACGTCGAGCGACTGGTCGACGCTGAGTTGATAGAGCCCGTGACGACGTGGGTCTCCGCGCAGGGGCGCGAGATGGCCGTCTACGGCCCGACCCGTTCCGCCGTCGTCCTCTTCGCGGGCGCGGAGCGAACCGAATCGAAGCTCTCCTCCGGGCTTCGGACGCTCGTCACCGGCGTGGGCGCCACGCTGGTCGGAAGCATCGCCGTGCAGGCCCTGTGGACCACACGACAGTCGCAGGTCCGGTACGCCACGCCCGCGCCGGTCGCATCCGACCCGGGCGTCGCGGAGTTCGTCTCCTCTTTCCTCGCCGGCCCCGGCGGGCTCGTTCTCCTCGTCGGCGTCGTCCTCGCCGTCCTCGTGAGCTTCGGGACGGTCTGGACTCAAAGGCGCGTTTGAGCCACACACAGGGGGAAGTGACCCCTACGCGTTGGGGTAGGTGTGCAACGAAGAACCCTCCTCGCCGCGGCCGGAACCGGCCTCGCGGCGGCGCTGACGGGCTGTATCGCGAGTGCCGGCGACGGCGCTGACGACGCTGACGACGGAAACTCGACGACCGAATCGACCCCCGACTCGACGCCGACGCCCGAACCGGTGGAAGCCGTCTCGGTCGCGACCGGCGAGCGCCTCACGACCGTCGTCGGCGACGGCCCCGCCAGCGACGACGGGGCGCTGAAACCGCACCACGTCCGCCTCGAAAATCCGACCGACGAGCCGTGGACCGCCCGTATCGACGTTTCGCGCCCACTCGGTTCAGGCCACGTGGAGACCTACGAACTTGACCACGACGCGACGGTGAATGTCTCGCTTCGCATCCCCGCGGACTACGAGGTGACGGTTACCGACATCGACTCGGACGCCGTGGCGACCGAATCGGTCGGTCCGGACAGCTTCGACTGTAACCGCTCATGGACCGCGTTCTCTCCCGGTGACGGCGGTGTCTCGGTCTCCGGGGCGTCCACCCGGATGGCTTGCGGACCCCAGGTGGTCGCGGCCGACGACGCGGTCACGGTCGCGCTCGGCGACGGGTCGCTTCCGACCGAGGCTGTCAAACCCCACGGCCTCGCCGTCGCGAACCCGACCGACGTGGCCGAAGTCGTCGAGTTCGCCTACGAGACGCCCGCGGGCGCGGTCGCCTTCGGCGGCACATACCGTCTCGAACCCGGCGCGCGGGTCGGCGCGTCGCTGACCGAAGCCCGCGAGGTCACGCTTCGCGTCGCTCGGCGGAGTGACGCGGGCGACGAGGTGTCTGAGGCAGTCACCGTCGAAAAATCGCAGTTCGACTGCAACGCGTCGAACACGACCGTCTCACTCACCGACGACGGCGGCTTCGAGGCGCGGACACTCTCGACGCTGATGTTCTGTGGCGACGCGGACGCGAAAAACGAGTCGTCGGCGTAGGTCAGCGGTCAGACCTTCAGTTCGGTCTCTAACTCGGGCGACGCGATGGCCCGCTTGACGGTTTCGGCGGCCGGCGTCGCCTCCGCGACGTTCTCCATCAGGACCGTCTCGCTCGGGAACAGGTGTTCGCCGAGGACGAGGCCGTGTTCGCGCGCGGTCGAACCGGTCATCGTGAGGTAGACACCGAGGCCGGTCTCCGCGATTGCGGCCTCTTCTTCGGGCGCGTCGTCCGGGTACGCGAACGTCACATCGTCGAGACACCGCGTGCCGAGGACCGCCTCCACGAGGCGCTCGTAGCGCGGCGAGATACACAGGTCGCCCGCGTAGTCCGCGACGAAGTCCCGGTCGAGTTCGGAGCCCGGCGGGAGAAGTTCGGGGTCGGCCATGAGCGTGTGGTAGACCGTGTCGCCGAGGCCGGAGACGACCCGAACGTCGGTGTCCATCGGGTCGATACGGGCGTTCACGTCCTCGATGCTCCCGAGGCCCTCGGGGCGGAGTTTGACGACCTCTTCGAGGACGAGGTCGGCGCTGTCGAACCCGAGGCCGAACTCATGGGTCCTGAGGGCGCGGAACGGCTCCTCGCGCCCGACGAGATGGATGTCCACCCCGTCGATTTCGAGGACGACGCTGTCGAAGACGATGCGCCGCGGCATGCCGTCTCGGTCGTCGCGCAGGAGCGTGTACTCCGGCGCGGCGGGGTCCGAGAGGTCGCTGTAGTCCGCGAGTCGCTCGTACACGTCGTGTTCCGGCTGGGTATGGCCCTTCGTGACCGACTTCTCGTATCGGAGTGTCGAGGTGATTTCGTCCGCCACCTCGGCGATGCTCTCGGTCGTGGCGAACCGTTCGAGCACCGCTTCGAGGGGGCGACCCTTTCGCGGAACAGCGACGCGCACCGTCTCTGTCATCATCGGAACGTCGGGGCGGCCCGCTAAACAGGTTGCGCTTCGGGAAAGCGTCTCTCGGGAGCGCGCTCGGTCGGGTTACTCGGCCTCGCCGTCGTCGTCGCCGGCGGCCGGGCCGCCGCCCATGCCGGTGCCGAAGGCCCCCGCGAGGCGCTCGCGGAAGGTTTCGAGTTCGGCGACGGTGTCGTTCAGCTCCCGGATGTCGTCGCGCAGGGCCTCGATTTCCTCGTCGGCCGCGGCGTCTTCGACCCGCGATTGAACCTCCGCGAGGCGGTCGTCGAGGGCCTCGCGCGTCTCCACGATGTCCCCGTCGAGTTCGGCGATATCCTCGCGGATGTCGCCGACTTCGGCGTGGAGGGTCGAGGCCTGCTCGGTCGCTTCCGCGGCGCTGTTTTCGGCCCCTTCGAGTCGGTCGACGGTCTCGTCTAACCGACCGGCGATGTCGTCGAGGCGCTCGCGGACCGTCACGAGTTCCTCCTCGCGCTTGGCGAGCGTCTCCTCGACGCTGTCGAGGCGGGCGGAGCCGGCGTCGATGTTCCGCGAGGCGGTTTCGAGCCGCTCATCGTGGTCCTCGAACCGACCGTCGTGGTCGTCCAGTCGGCCCTCGACGGCCTCGAACTGCTCGTTGTGAGATTCGAGCCAGCCGTGGTAGTCGTCGAGCGTGTCGTCCGCGGTTTCGAGGTCGGACGCGAGGCCTTCGAGCCGGCCATCGTGGTCGTCCAGCCGACCCTCGGCGTCCGCGACCCGCGTGGCGACGCGGTCGGAGCGCTCGTCGACCGCGGCGATGGTCTCCTCGGCCGCGTCGAGCCGAGAGGTCGCGTCGTCGACCGACTCGACCGCGCCGTCGACCATCGAGTCGAGGGCGTCGAGGTCCTCGCGGAACGCGGTCATCTCGGCGCGGAACTCGGAGACGAGTTCGCTCCCGGTCCCCTCCTCGTCGATGAACTCGGCGAGCGCGTCGGAGTACGCCGCGAGGTCCTCCATCTGCGACTGGAGGCGGCGGATGCGAACGTCGGTGCTCCGGCGCGTCTCGGCGTCGACCGCCTCGCGCAGGACTTCGATGTCCTCCTCGTCGGCCGCGCCGGACCGAATCTCGGCGGCGAGCGCCCCAACGAGGCTGTCCGCGTCGGGCGCGGGCGCGCTTCCGGTCGCGGCGACGTCGGCGTCCTCAGCCGACGCGCCGGCCGGCGGTTCGGCGTCCGCTTCGGCATCGGCGTCGGCGTCTTCGGCGGCTTCAGCCTCGACCTCGGCATCGACATCTGGCTGTTCGAGGTGCGCAGTCACGGCCGGCGCGGTGTCGGTGGCGACCGCGCGCGGGCCGGTCGGTTCGGCGGTGTCGTCGGCTTCCGCGTCGGCGTCGAGAACGTCGTCGTCGGCTTGGCTGACCTCGTCGGCCACGTCGGCCACGTCGGTCTCGTCTTCCTCGCCGTCTCCGCCCTCGAAGGCGGCCGCGAGGTCGTCGTCGGTCGGCTCGTCGTCGAGGACTTCCGCGCCGTCGGACGCCCCGGGGGCCGCCTCGGCTTCGACGGCCGCTTCGGCCTCCACGGCGTCGTCGGATTCGGCCGCGTCAGCGGTGGGTTCTTCGAGGACGACTTCCCCTTCGTCCTCGCTATCCGCGTCGGCCTCCTCCTCGTCGTGGAGTGGTTCGCGGTTCCCCGCGAGCACGTCCCGGACGAGTTGACTGCGGTCCTCGCCGAGGATGTCGTCGATGTCGTCGGGGTCGATGCCGCCGTCGATCGGGATGCGCTCGAGCGTCGGCTCTTCGAGGAAATCCGTCTGGTCGTGGCCGTCGGTGATGCGGATACCGTAGACCGTTACGAGTTCCTCGCCGGGGTCGAGCGTCCGCTCGTACTCGACGCGGTGGTCTTTGTAGGCCGTCCAGTTGTCGCTCTCGAACTCGGGGTGGAACCCGACGCTCTCCATCGGGAACGACTCCGGAATACGGTCGATGACCCGGATTCGGGTCGCCTCGTCTCGCGTCGAACTGATGACGAACTTGATAGCGGGAACGGGAAACTCGTCGGCGGCGAAGGTCTTTTCGACCGTGACCTCGCCGTCGGAAACCGATGTAACCCCTTCGGACTCGCGGCTCATGGCCGCCACTTTCCCGACATCCATTATAAAACAACCGGGGGCCGTGGGACTCCCCCGCCGCCGTCTCTCGATTCGACTGTTTCGGCGCGGTGACTGTCCGTCCGTGGCGAGCGTCGCTAACAGGGCCGCCGCGCGAAAGTCAGTTCGGACGCGACCTCAGAGGTCGACGCGGTCGCCGATTTCGACGAGGTCGAGCGAGCGCGGGGCCTCGAAGCTCTTTGCGTGGTGGTGCAGCACCTTCGGGTCGGAAGTCATGCCCTTCCACATGTCCCAGTGGGTCGGGACGAGGCGGTCGAGGTCGAGGTCGCTCGCGGCCTCGATAATCTGGTTTTCGTCGTTGTACCACTTCGTTCGAATCGGCTCGCCCGTCTCCTTGTCGGGGATGTTGCCGATGGTCCCGAACGCGAGGATGCCGAGGTCGAGGTCGTAGCGCTCGCCGATGTCGGCGAACTCCTCGGCGGGCTTGGTGTCGCCGGCGTGGATGAACGTGCCCGACTCGTGTTCGAAGACGTAGGCGACCGGGTGGGACGCGTCGGGGTCGTAGACGGGTTCGACGTGGACCGTGAACTCGCCGATTTCGACGGTGTCGCCCTCCGTAACCTCCTCGAACTGGTCCTCTGAGAGGTCGTAGTCGTCGAACCACGCCTCGTCGTCGTAGGCGACGGCGAGCGAGTCATCGGGGGCGACGAACGTCGCACCCGTGTTCTCGAGGATGGGGGCCTGACTCGGGCCGTGGACGTGGTCCGTGTGCTCGTGCGTGGCGAGGACCGCGTCGGCCTCGGTCACGTCCTCGGGGTCGAACGGGACGGGAATCATGCGGACCGTCCGCGGCGGGTCGCCGATGCCGACGTACGGGTCGACGAACAGCGTCGTGCCCTCGCTGCCCTTGATGACGAACCCGTTGCATCCCAGATACCAGATGGCCACCGTCTCGGGGTCGGCCGACTCGACCGCGCGCGGGAGCCAGTCGCTCCAGTCGCTGACTGTCATAGAGACGTGTCCTCGCGCGGGGGGACTAAGCGTTGCGCTCTCTCGCGTTCGACGCGCCGCGAGAGCCACCACCAGTTCCGTGACACCGCCACCAGCGCGTCCCGGAATTCGGAGGGATTTCCCGAATATGTGTTGAAATACCATAGAACGCAATAGAATCGGGAGGTGTATGTGGTGTATAAGGTATTACCTCGACAAGATATTTAGTGTAGGCTCACATGGCATCAAATACCATGACAGGACCTCACAAACAAACGGCGAACTTCTCGTCGATGGCTCGGACGATGCGCGCGTGCAGTGCGTGGGAAGCGGTTTCCCCACTGGACGACGAGGCATGGCGAACAGACGAGTTCTGACGCGACCGAGCACTCCGCGTCCGCCCCGGTCGGGCGACGTGGCCCCGCACTTATCTTCTTCGACGCGGTCCGATACCTCATGTCCATAGCGACCAGTCACGACGACGAGCGACGAGCCGACACCACAGAACGCAGAGCGGGAGGCTCGCCGTGCGCGTGAGCGTCATCGGCGGCAGCGTCGTCCCCGAGCCGGTCGAAACACTCGCCGAAGATGTGGGTCGCCTGCTCGCTCAGCGCGGCCACGAGGTCGTCTGCGGCGGCCTTGGCGGCGTCATGGAGGCGACCTGCCGCGGCGCGAAAGACGCCAGCGGCACGACCATCGGCGTCCTCCCGGGCGAGGACCGCGACGAGGCGAACCCCTACGTCGATATCGCCGTCGCCACCGGACTCGGCCACGCGAGAAACGCGCTCGTCGCCATGAACGGCGACGCCGTCATCGCCATCGACGGCGGCGGCGGAACCCTCTCGGAAATCGGCTACGCCAACGTCTTCGACCGCCCGACGGCCGGGCTCAGAACCCAGCAGGTCGGCTCGCTCGACGGGTTTGAACCGTGCGACTCACCGGAGGATGCCGTGGCGTTCATCGAGGACACGGTCTGAGAATCGGGCCGTGCCGCGCTACGCGCCCGCGACGCTCCCGTCGCGTTCGACGCAGTCGCGGAGCAGGTCGTCGACGACGGTCTCTCGGAACGTCTCCCAGTCGGTCGTCGACGTCCAGAGCCGGCCCGCGTCCGTGGGTTCGAGCGCGTCTCGGCCGCGTTCCCGCTCGCGCGTCGTGACGAACCCGTTCGCGGTGAGTCCCTCGACGGCCACGTCGAGCCGCGGGGCGAGCGCGTTCGAGAGCCGCTTTTCGAATCGGTCGCCGGTCACGCTATCGCGAGCGACGCCCACGCAGAACGAATCGAAGGCCGACCACGTCTCCTCGTCGCGCGCGCCGGCGACGATACCGTGGTGTTCGGCGCGCTCGCGGAGTTCGGCGGCGACGGCGCGGCGCGTCCGCGGGCGAGAGCGCGGCGGCCCCGTGGCGAGGACCGACAGCACCGCCGCTTCGAGGTCGCCCAGCGGCGAGAGCGCGTGCCCGTCGAGTTCGAGGGCCGAGTCGCCCGTCGCGGGGCCGGCCTCGTCGAGTTCGGAGAGGCTCGTCGCGGCCGCGGCGGCTCGGTCCGTGAGTTCAGTCGTCCGCTCGGCGACCGGGCCGGCGGCGGCCGAGAGTTGCGACCGGGCGTCGAGATAGGCGTCGAGATACGCCTCGAAGCGGTCGAGCGACGCGAACAGCTCGATGGTCGCCCGGTCTTCGAACTTCCCGAAGCGCGCCTCACAGCTCGTTCGGAAGCGGTCGACCAGTTCGTGGGGGTCCTCCTCGACCGACGCGAGCAGACGGCTCTCGTCGTCGAGCCACGCGTCGAGCGCATCGAGCACCGCGTTCGGGTCGCGCGTGTCCTCGGGGGCAGGACGGGGTGCCTCGGACTCGACGAGGTCCGCGAGTTGCTCGCGGGCGCGCCCGACGTAGGAACTCATCGCGCCGAGCGGCGAGTCACCGCTAGAGCGCGCCCCGCGAGCGCCCGCGGTTCGGCCGGCGCGGGAGTTCGGACGTGACCGTCGGGACTCGCCGCTGGCCTCGGCGAGCGCGTCTCGCAGGTCCGACAGGGCGATTCGGAGCGGTCGGGCGACGGCGGCGGCCGCGGGGCCGTCGGCGATGCGGCGGAACTCGGCGAACGCGTCGGACGCGGCCTCGACGTCTGAGACGAGGGTCCGGAGGTCGTCGATGGCGGCGAGGTCGGGTCGGTCGGTCGCGGGAATGGTCAGAAGCGAGACGGTCTCGCGGTCGAGTTCGCCGCCGTCGACGAGGGCGGTTCGCGCGGCGTAGAAGGCGGCGGCAACCTGCGGGGGCGCGCCGGCGAGGTTCACCCGCACGTCGCCGTCCGCGGCGGCCTCGCGGAGTAAGTCGGTCGTCGCGGCGTACAGTTCCTCGAAAGAGCCGGTGAAGGGGAGCCGTGCTTCGTCGACCGTCCCCCGGCCGGCGAGCCGTTCGCTGACGGTTTTCGCGGCGTGTGCGCTCGCTCGTGGCGCGCCGGGCGCGCAGTCGTCCGGGTCGCGACCCTGCTCGGGGTCGGCCTCGTCGCGGACCAGACGAACCCGGTCGGCGTCGATGTCGCCTGCTTCGAGCGGGGTGACGACCCGCTGCACGTCGAGTCCGAGGACGGAGAGGTGGGTCGTCGACATCTGTCTGACCCATTCGCTACCGGTACCCTGAATGTTGTGGTGGCTCCTGAGAGCCGCCTGTCAGAAGCGCCGGCGCGGCGTCAGGTCCACGAGCGGACGAGGTTGCGGCCGACGACGCCGAGTCCGAGGGTGTCGACGACGAACAGGATGACGCCGCCGAGGATGGGGACGAGCGACAGGACCGCCGCGACGAGCGCGCCGACGACGAGCGAGACGCCCAGCGAGGGCGACCCGCCGGCGGCGACGCCGGTCACGAGCGAGCCGAGGAGGACGGTCGCAAGCGCACCGCCGACGATGCCGAGGAGGATGAACGCGAGGAACCCCGGAATCGCCACGAGGAGGCCGATGATGGTGATTGCGAGGAGGACGAGGACGATGAGGCCGCCGATGCCGACGCCGAGGCCCCAGAGGAACGACCCGCCGGGGTCGTCTCGAATCTCGGCGATGGCGTCTCTGGTGTACGCCGGGGCCGCGGCGACGAGGATGCCGCCGACGACGAGGTCGATGAGGAAGCTCCCGCCGGCGCGAAACACCGGCGAAAGCTGCTGTGCGGATTCGAAGTTCTGCGCGGCGGCGGTTCCCGCGAGGGCGAGGACGCCGAGCAGACTCAGGAGAGCAGTTCGTGTTCGTGGAGGGACCATACGTGTCCGTCGAATGGCGACTCGTATAGGTATTCTGGATGGACTGTCAGGAAGTCGAATACGTCAGAAACGAGGCGCGACGAGAGAAGCGAGACAGGACGCGACCCGCGGCGGCGTCGCGAGAGCGACGCGCTGGTGGCGGCCGGGGGCGCTCACCGGGGGTCTCGGGGTACCGGCTGTCGTGGAGCGTCTCGGGCTACCAGGTGCCGTGGAACGTGTCGAACTCGAGGGAGTCGAGAGGCTCGTCGCCGACGGCGATGCGGTACTCCTGCGGCGTCAGCATCGGCTTGTGGAACCGCGGGCCGTCGTCGGTCGTGATGCGCGGGCAGCCGGTGTTGACGAACGCGTCCATGTCGAAGTTCCGGAGCCGGTCGGGCGTCACCTCGTCCATCGTGATGAGGTAGGCGTTCTCGTTGTCCTCCAGAATCTTCTCGGCGATTTCCATGCGACCCTGGCCGATTTTCGTACAGAAGATGACGCCCCACTTCTCGGCGTCCATCGCCTTGTGGACCGAGGCGTAGCGCTGTTTCATGAACTTCCGCGTGTCGGCGATGGTGACGACGTTGTTGACGGGGTCGGCGATGACGACGTTCTTGTCGGGGTGTTCCATCGCGAGGCCGAGCGGGTGGAACTTGCCGCCGCCGACGTAGAGCACGTCGTCCGCCGGGATGTCCGCGGAGGCGTAGTTGCAGCCGAGGACCTGTCCCTCGTAGGTGAGGCGGTCGTCGCCCTTGCGGGTCTGGACGGTGTAGCCGCGCTCTTCGAGCCAGTCGCACATGTCCTCGAAGCGGTTCATGTGCTGGGCGGTGGTGACGAGGCCGACCTCGTCGCCCTCGATGTCGTCGAGTGCGTCCTCCATGATGGGGAACGGGTCGACGTTGGAGAACAGCGGGACGTAGATGATTTTGTCCGACTCCTTCATCGGCGAGTGGCCGAAGTGGACGAACACGTCGGTCCGCCGCATGAGGTAGGTGTCGAGGTCACACGCGCCGTAACACGGCTGGCCGGAGAGCATGAACGTCACGTCGTCATCACAGAGCTGTCGGAGGTCGTCGGCGACGGCCGGGCCGCGGCGCTTCAGTCCCTCGGGGAACTGGAGGCCGACGCGCTTGGCGTCGCGTTCGTTGACGGCTTCGACGATTCGTTCGAGTTCGTAGTCCCACTCCCGGTCGTGCTTCAGCGACATCCCGGTGTTTCGAAGGTCTCCCTCCGAGGAGGCGTCCTGGCTCATTGCCCCATCGTTACGGACGGAGCCGTTTAACCACCGCGCTTCCCCACGAATGGGCGTCACACACCCGCACGCACGCCGAAGCGAACCGCGGCGTCGACGGCGGCGTCACCCGGTTACCCCGTTGTCACTCGGGGATTCAAGACTCGCGGCGGCTTACCGCCGTCCATGTCTGACATCCCCCTCGAACACGTCCACGTCGAACCGTCGGAACCGGGCGACGGACCGGCTCCCGCCGTCGTGCTGCTCCACGGCCGCGGCTCGAACGAACAGGACCTCCTGTCTATCGCACAGGAGTTCCCCGACCACGTCCACGTCGTGAGCCTCCGCGCGCCCGACCGCCTGCAGGGCGGCTACACGTGGTACGAACTCGACCTCTCGGAGGGCGGCCTCCACCAGAGCCAACCCCACGCGGAGCAGTTCGAGCGCTCGCGGAACCTCGTCCGCGAGGCCATCGCCGGCGCGGTCGAGGCGTACGACATCGACCCCGACCGAATCGGCCTCCTCGGCTTCAGTCAGGGTGCGATTACCAGCCTGTCGCTCCTCCTCGACGACCCCGACGACTACGCGTGGGTCGTCGCGCTCCACGGCTACCTCGCGGACTCCCACGCCGACCTCGACCCCGACGGCATCGCCGGCAAGCCGGTGTTCGTCGGCGGCGGGTCGATGGACCAAATCATCCCGTCCTCGCGGGTCGAACGCGCCGCCGAGCGCCTCCGCGACCTCGGCGCTGACGTGACCGCAAATCTCTACGGCGCGCCCCACGGCGTCAGCCCGGACGAACTGCAGGACGTGGTCGCGTTCGTCGAAGCCCGCGTCTGAACCCTCAGCGGGGGCGACCGCTCGACGTCTCTCCTTCCCCGTTCGGCAGGTTGAAACCGCTCGCACCCCAACGCGCGGCTATGAGCACGCAGACGACGCGGCTCGAAGAACTCGGGCGCGAACTCGGCGAAGCCATCGCCGACCATCCGAAGTACGAAGCCTACGAGGAGGCGAAGGCCGCCGTCGAAGCCGACGACGACGTGCAGGAACTCATCACGGAGTTCAACCAGCTCCGCGAGGAGTTCAACGTGGCCCGTCAGATGGGCGAAGCGACCCAAGAAGGGCTCCAGAAAGTCCAGGCGGCACAGGAGGAGCTTCACTCCGAACCCGTCATGGAGGAGTATCTCCTCGCGCAGGCCGAACTCGTCGGTGAGTTAGAGAAGATTAACGAGGCCATCTCGGAGCCGCTTTCGGTCGACTTCGGCGGCGAGGCCGGCGGTTGCTGTAACGACTGAACTCGGCTCGACGCGACTCGTTTTCGCCGCAGGTTCAAGTACCAAGCCGGGGGCAACCCCGGCTATGTTGGCAATCGCGGGCGGCAAGGGCGGCAGCGGAAAGACCACCACGACCCTCGGACTGGCGAGCGCGCTCGACGGCCCGGTGCTCGCCGTCGACGCCGACAGGGACATGCCGAACCTCCACGCGATGGCCGGCGTGGAACGCCCGGGCGACACCGCCGCGGACGGTCCCGCGGGCGAGCCGTCGGTCCGAGCGCATCCGACCGACCCGACCGTCTCCGTGCTTCCGGCACCCGCCGGCACCGACGACGACGCCTTCGAGCGGTGGCTTCGGACCGCCGCGGCCGACGGCCGGCGCGCGGTCGTCGACTGCCCCGCGGGCGCTGGGCCCGATGCCGCCGTCCCGCTCCGCGTCGCCGACGCCGTGGTCGTCGTGTCGCCGCTGTGCGCGCCGGCGCTCCGCGACGCCGCCAAGACGGCCGCGATGGCGCGGGCGCTCGGTACTCCGGTCGTCGGATGTATCATCTCACGTTCACGAATGGCCCCCGAGGCGGTGTCCGACCTCGTGGGCGCGCCGGTGCTCGGGACCGTTCCGGAGGAGTCGTCGCCAGTCCTCACTCGTCCGACAGTTCGGGCCGCGTACCGTCGAATCGCCGACAAGATACCGGGGAAGAAGTAATATGAGCGACCCCCTAACACACGAGCATGTCTCGACTGGCGACGGGAATCGACGTGCTCGACCGCCAACTCGGCGGGGGCATTCCCGCGGGGAGCATCGTCCTCCTCGCCGCCGACCCGGCCAGCCAGTCGGAGCTGTTCTTACACGAGCTCACGACCACCCGAGGGACGCTGTGGCTGACGACGATTCGCTCGGAACAGGCCGTCACCGACGCGCTGGAACGGAATCCCGGCCCGACCGGGAGCCCCACCGTCCGCGACGTGGGCGGCGACGCGCCGCTCGACACGGCGAGCAGTCTGGTCCGCGACCTCCCAGAGGGCGCGAACCTCGTCATCGACGTGGTTGACGTACTCGAACGGAGCGAGGGCGCTCGCTATCGGAAGTTCCTCAACGACCTCCAGACGCACATGGTCAACACCCAGGGGCTGACCGTCCTCCACGGGCTGAAAGGCGAGAGCGTTCCGGACAACCGCGACCTGACCGAGCACATGGCCGACGTGGTGTTCGACCTCGACACGAAGATAGACGGCTCGGAAATCGTCAATCGGCTCGCAGTCCCCAAGTTCCGCGGCGGACGGGCGCTCGACGAGACCATCAAGCTCCGGCTCGCGGAGCGCGTCACCGTCGACACCAGCCGCGACATCGCCTGATCGAGCCCGAGCAGCCGCTCAGAACGCGAAGAAGCCGAACGTGCCGAGCGTGACGGCCGCGATGAGCGCCATCCACGTCCGGGCGGACAGCGCCGCGCCGCGGGAAAAGACGTAGGCGAAGTACGGTGCGAGCGGGGAGAGTCGGTAGACGAACGGCACCTCGATTCCGGCGCCGTACTTGAGCGAGAGCGTCAATGCGACGGTGCAGAGCCCGGCGACGAGCGCGACTTTCACGTCTGTGAGGTCGCGGAACTCGGCCGTCGCGGCGTCGTCTGACGAAGCCATAGCTACGAGGCGGTCGGAAGGCGAGTGTCAAGAAGCCGCCGATTCGCCGGGACGGCGAGGGCGGCGGACTCGCTTACTCTTCGTCGGCGTCGAGTTCCGCGGCGAGTTCGTCGGCGTCGATGTCGACGTCCTCGATTGCCTCTTCGATGTCGGCGCCGCCCGCGCCGCCCATCATACCGCCGAGGCCGCCCATGCCGCCCATGCCGCCCTCGATGGTCTCCTGCACGATGACGCGGTCGATGTCCAGCCGCTGCATGATGTCCTGCGCGATCTGCTGCTTGGAGAACATCCACTGCTGGTTCATCGTCATCTGGGGCGTCGCCTCGATGTAGAGCGTGTCCTTCTCGACGGTGACGGTCTCCGTCTCGGGCTCGGCGTCTTCATCCTCGTCGTCGTCGGACTCGACGACCTGCTCCTCTTCGACCTCGTCCGTCTGAATCCAGACTTCAGGGGCCTGCTGGAGGTACATGCCGAGGAGACCGGAGGCCTGCTCCTCGCGGTCGTCGACGAGTTCGAGCACTTCGTACTCGTATTCGAGGTCCTCGCCGGCGAGGGGGTGGTTGAAGTTGACGCGGGCGCGACCGCCGATGATGGTCTCCAGACGACCCTGGTCGCCGTCGATGGTGACCTGTGCGCCGGGGTAGCGGTCGTCCTCGTCGATCTTGTTGGCGCTGACCGTGCGCACCTCGTCCTCGTCGTACTCGCCGAAGGCGTCGGCCGCCGGAATCTCGACGGTACCCTCGTCGCCAGCCTCGGCACCGATGAGAGCCTCGTCGACCTCGGGGAAGACGTGGCCGGCACCGACGATGACGACGCGGGGCTCGAACTCGTAGCCCTCGACGTCGATCTCGGCCTCTTCGGCCACTTCTTTGTCCGTCGTGTCGACGACGTCGCCGTCCTCGATCGTTCGCACCGTGTACGCGAGGCGGACGAAGTCGCCGTCCTGAATACCGGACTCGACCTCTTCATCGACCTGCTCGGCCTCCGCCTGCTGTTCGTCGCTCATACACGCTACGTGACTCGTGCGACCCTTAAGAATCACGTTTCGCTGCCGCGACGCGTTCGAGGCGGCCGACGCCCGGGAACTCGACCCCGAGGGCCGCTGTGGGTCGAATCGCTTATATCATTGTCAATAGTTATAGAAAACGAGGCGTGTTCACATGGCACAGACTGGCTTGTTCCTCGGGTTCGTTCTCGGCGTCGTACTGCTGGCGCTCACCGTGTTTCTGACCGGCCGCGGCTGGCGACACTACACGGTCTCGAGCGTTCCGACTCCGACAGGCGGGGGTTCGGCGGGCAGCGCGAGCGACAGCGCCGCCCGCCAGTGGGCCGACGACCCGACGGTGCTGTCGCTCGTCTTCGTCCTCGCGGCGCTCGGCTTCGGCGCGGTGGCGGTGCTGTTCGTCGGCGGAAGCGCCATCCCCGAAGACGTGACGAACGCAGCCGGCCCGGTGCTCATCGCCGGGACGCTCACCGTCGTCGTCGCGTACCTCTTCTACGGGACGTATCACGCCGCGCGGGGGCGCGGACTGGAACGCTCGCAGGCGGCGCTCCTCGGGTCGTGGGTGCTCGGCCTGCTGTTCGTCGTCGGCGTCGCCCTCAGGTTGGTGGGCCTCCTCTGAGATGGCGACCTCGTACGCGGGGCGACTCGACCCCCGGCACGCGCCGCGACTGTGGTGGCTCGCGGCGCTCTGCTGGGTCGAGGCGCTCGCCGTCGGGGCGTACCTCTCCGCCGCGCCGGAGCGCGTCGAGAGCGTCCGGTACCTGTTCTACCCGTTCGTCTGGATAACCGTCGGCGCGGCGGCAGTCCTCTGGACCGACCCGCCGCAGGCGAGCGGTCGGGCGCGACTCGTCGCCGGCGTGGTCGCTGGCGCGTACTTCTTCGTCCTCGCGTCGCTGGCCGGGTTGGTGTCCGTTGACCTCGCCGCGCTCCTCGGTGGGACTCACGGGCACGCCGCCACGCACCACTCGACCGGCTGGCAGTTCTCGCTCGCCGCGCCGGGGTGGGGGCCGCGGGTCGGCTACGCCGGCGAAGCCGTCTCCGCGACGTTCGTCCCGTACCGCGTCGCCGGCTACCTCGCGCTCGCGTACCTCGTCTACGCCGCCGTCCTCGACGCCACAAAGAGTGCGCTCTCCGGAGCGCTCGGGCTTGCCTCGTGCGTCGGCTGTACCTTCCCGCTCGTCGGTGGTCTCATCGCGGGCGCGGCGGGCGGCACCGGCGTCGTGAGCGCGCTCCAAGCGCTCTCGGTCGACATCTCGACGCTGGTGTTCGTCGCCGCCGTGGCTCTGCTCGCGTTCGGACCGCCGCTTGCGGAGCGGGCGCGACGATGAGCGAGCGCGACGACTCCGGGGTCCGCGCCGCGGCTCGACGCGGTGCCGTCTGTACAGTCGCGCTGGCGGTCGCGTCGCTCATCTTTTCGGCTCCGGTGCTCGCGCACGCCGGCTCGCTGGCCGGGTCGCTCCGCTCGGTTCCGGCCCCGTTCTGGCTCGTCGTCGTCTCCGGCGGCGGCGTCGTCTGCGTCTCGTTCCTGCTGTCGGCGTTCGTCACGGACGACGAGACGCTCGACGCCTTCGGGCGCGCCGGCGTCCGAATCGGAGGACTCGCCGGGGGCGTCGCAACCGCGGAAGCCGCGTTCAGACTACTCGGCGTCGCCGCGCTCGTCCTCGTCGTCGCCTTCGGGCTGTTCGGGCCGCCCGTCGGCATCGCCAACCTCGGCGTCCTGCTCGTCTGGGTCGGCTGGTGGGCGGGATTCACGATGGTCACCTACCTCGTCGGGAACGCGTGGCCGCTGGTGAACCCGTGGCGGACGCTCGGCGTGGCGCTTCGGGGGCGGTTCGCGGTGGCAGAGAGGCTGTCGCGGCCCTACCCCGACCGGCTCGGGTCGTGGCCGAGCGTCGTCGGCCTGCTCGGACTCGTCTGGCTGGAAGTCGTCAGCCCGCTCGCGGCGGACCCGCGGGCGCTCGCGGTCGTGGTCGTCGCGTACAGCCTCGGCACCGTCGGCGGCGCGGTCGTCTACGGCGACGCGTGGTTCCGCCGAGCCGACCCCGTCGCTCGGGTGTTCCGGCTGTACGGCCTCCTCGCCCCAGTCCAGCGGGGCGACGACGACGGCCTCTCGATTTCGGTTCCCGGCGCGGGGCTGGCGCGTACCCGCGAACGGCTGGGAGCCGACGACGTGGCGTTCGTCGTCGCGCTCCTCTGGGTGACGACGTTCGACGGCCTCGTCGTCACCGTCGCGTGGAGCCGAGTCCTCGACGTCGCGGCTCCGGCCCCCACGTGGCTCGTGAACCTCACCGGAATCGTCGCGGGCTACCTCCTCTTCCTCGGCGGCTACCGACTGGCCGCGCGAGTCGCCCGCCGAACCGCCGATACGTACGTGACCGTCGGCTTCGTCGCCGGTTGGTTCGCGCCCGCGTTGGTCCCCATCGCCGCCGGCTACCATCTCGCGCACTTCCTCGGCTACGTCGTCGGACTCGCGCCCGCGCTGGTCGCGGTCGCGGCCTCGCCGCTGTCGCCGCCCGCGAATCCCTCGGTGCTGGTCGTTCCGGCGTGGTTCGGCGGCCTCCAGTTGGCGTTCGTCGTCCTCGGCCACCTGCTTTCGGTGTGGGTCGCCCACGCCCGCGCGTTCGACCTCTTTCCGGGTCGCCTGCAACCGCTCCGGAGCGAGTACCCCTTCGTCGCCGTCACGGTCTGCTACACGATGGCGAGCCTGTGGGTCGTCGCCCAACCGACGGTCGGGGGTGTCGCGGGGTGAGTCGCAAAGCGAGTCGTGGAGTGGGTCGCGAAGACTCGGTCTTCGTCCCCGAGACCGCCGTCCTTGACGGCGAGACCGCGGCCGCGACGTGTCCGTACTGCGACCGCCCGTTTCGACGGGAACGGCTCCGAAACCTCCACGTCGGCGACGCCCACGAGGAGTTGAGTGACAGCGAAACCGCGGCGTACGAGGCCGCGGTCGAGGCAGAGGACGAGGACCTATTCGTCTATCACCTGAAGGTCGCGGGCGCACTCGGGATGGTCTTCACGGCGCTGTTCCTGCTCGCGGTCGTCGGTTTTAGCCTGTGAGAGGGGCGCGGGCGGCGCGGTCAGGCGTGGTCGCCGCCGTGTTCGCCTTCGCCGGGGTCCGGCAGGCGCATCACGACGCCGGTGAGGACGCCGACGCCGGCCAGCGCGACGACGCCGCCCACCACGACGAACGATTCGCTCGCACCGACGGCTTCCGAGAGGAGGAGCACCGCGAGTCCGAGGACGACTGCTCCGAAGGCGGCCGCGAGGGCGACGGTTGTTCTATTCATGTGTACTGCTACCACGCCAAAGTCAAAGAAGGTACGTGCGAAAACGGGGTGGAAGGAGCGTGGAGTGGAGGAAGGACGGCCGACTACGTCGCGTTCTCGCCGGTCGTCGCGGCGGCGACGACGAGCGCGAAGACGGCCACCGCGAGCACGAGACCGGGGCCGACGACGAGCGGGTCGGTGAGCCTGCCGGGGGTGACGCGGGTCATCATGGCGGTCACGCCGACGCCGACGGGGACCGAAAACAGCAGAGCGTAGCCGACCGCGACGAGGGTTTCGCGGGAGCGCCAGCGGGGATGGGAGTCGGCTCGCACGGTCAGAGGAGCGAGTACGATGCCGCGAGCGTGAGCGCCAGCGCGGCCGCGAGGCCGATGCCGACCAGATACGTCAGCGACCGCGGCTCGAACCGGAGGTGCTGGAAGTACGCCGCGACCAGCACCGCCTTCGCGGCCGACAGAACCATGATGACGCCGAAGGCCAGCCAGTAACTCAGCCCGGCGAACTCGACCAGCACTTGGATGGTCGCCGAGACGAACAACACCACGTAAATCGCCGTATAGAGTTTCGTTGATACCATTTCTGTCACCTCACAGGATGTAGAACAGCGGGAACAGGAACAGCCAGACGATGTCGACGAAGTGCCAGTAGAGGCCGAAGTACTCCACCGAGCGGCTGTCTTCGAGATACGCGCCCCGCCAGGCGCGCGCGGTCAGGTACAGTGCGATAACGAGCCCCGCGATGACGTGGGCGGCGTGCAGGCCGGTCGTGAGGAAGAACGTCGAGGCGCGGACGTTCGTCGAGAGCCACAGCCCCTCGTGGAACAGGTGCTGCCACTCCAACCCCTTGTTGACGAGGAAGCCGATGCCGAGGATGAACGTGGCCCCGAGGCTCGTCACGAGACCCCACTTGTGTTGCTTCTCGGCCGCGACGAGCGCGAGCACGACCGTGAAACTGCTCGTGAGCAGGATGTAGGTGTTCACGAGCCCCGGAATCGGGTCGGACGGAATCGGCTCCCAGCCGGTCCAACCGAAGGCGACCCGGGTGAACACGTAGGCTCCGAGGAAGCCCCCGAACAGCACCACGTCGGACGCGAGGAATATCCACATCCCGACCTTGCCGTTGTCGATGCCGGCGAAGGGCCACGCCTCGCCCTCCTCGAAGACTGGCCCGTGGAACGGTTCGAGCCCCATGGCGACGAGCGACCCGAGGGTGACGACGCCGCCCGCGACCGTCGTGGTCGCGTAGGCCGCCCCGACCATCCCCTCGGGGAACGCGGCGTCCTGAAGCGGCGAGAGGCCGAGGAGGACGAGGAACGCGCCGGCGGAGAGGACGAACGGCCAGATACTCGCGTGACTCGGCCCCTCGACTTCGGTCGCTTCGGCGGTCGGCAGTTCCGCGTCCGCCGTGACCGCCGTCGTCGCCGACGCGGTGACGCCGCCATCGGAGACGGCCGCGCCGGTCGGCCCGCCAGCCCGGTCCTCGGTCAGCGCGACTTCGCCGGTATCGAGGAATTCGAGGTGTCCGTTTCGATAGGTCGGCGTCCCGTCGAAGTTCTCCAGCGGCGGCGGCGACGAGACGGCCCACTCGGCCGAGGTCGCGTACTCCCACGGGTTGTCGGGCGCGGGTTCGCCGACGAAGGCGCTCTTGAACAGGTTGTAGAACATGATGAGGAACGACAGTCCGAGGACGAACCCACCGACCGTAGCGAGCTGGTGCCACGGCGCGAGTTCGGGCGCGTAGTCGAACACGCGGCGCGGCGTCTCCCACGCGACGAAAAGCGGGAAGTACAGCAGGTTGAAGCCGACGAAGTAGACGGCGAAGTGGAGTTTGCCGAGGAACTCGTCGTACATCCGGCCGGTCATCTTCGGGAACCAGTAGTAGAGGCCGCCGACGAGCGCCGTCACCCCGCCGACCATCACGTAGTGGAAGTGGGCGACGACCCAGTAGGTGCCGCGGAACTCGTAGTCGAGGACGACCGCGCCGAGGAAGACGCCGGTGATGCCACCGATGATGAACAACAGGAGTGCCCCGAAGACGAACAGGAACGGCGTCGTGAAGCGAATCTTCCCCTTCAGCATCGTGTAGATGAGCGCGAACACCATCAGGTCGAACGGCAGCGAGATGCCGATGGTGGTAATCATGAACAGCGTCTTCACCTGCAGGTTGATGCTCGTCAGGAACATGTGATGCATCCAGACGGCGAAGCTCTGGATGGCGACGAGCACCATCGCGATGATGAACCACTTGCGGCCGACGATGCGGCGGCCGGTGAACGTCTGGAACACCTCGGCCATGACGCCGAGCGCCGGGAAGAAGACGATGTACACCTCGGGGTGGCCGAAGAACCAAAACAGGTGCGTCCACAGAAGCGCCCCCGCCGGCGACTCCATGGCGAAGTAGGTCGTCCCGAGCAGGCGGTCCGACGAGAGCACCAGAAGCGCCGCCAGAAGCGCCGCGAAGGCGAACAGCATCATCCACGCCGTCAGGAGAATTGTCCAGCTAAACAGCGGGACGTTTCGGAGCGTCAGTCCCTCGGCGCGCATCCGGTGCATCGTCGTCAGGAAGTTGACCGACGAGACGGTGACCGAGGCGACGAACAACACGAGCGCCAACACGGCCGTCGACGCCCCCACGTCCGGCGTGAACGTCGGGACGCTCAGCGGGGCGTACATCGTCCACCCGCCGGAGAACGTCCCCCCTTGGAAGAACGAGACGCCGAACAGGATGCCCGAAAAGAGATAGAGCCAGTACGACAGCGCGTTGAGCCGCGGGAACGCGAGGTCCTTCGCGCCGAGTTGGAGCGGGACGACGTAGTTGGCGAAGCCGAACGCGAACGGCGAGAGGAACCAGAACACCATCAACAGCCCGTGAGCCGAGACGGCTTGGTTGTACGCGACGGGCGCGAGAATCCCCTCGCCGAGCGCCCGCGGAGCGAGCAGTTGGATTCGCATCAGCCACGCGAGGACGCCGCCGAGCACGAGGAAGAAAAGCGACGTGACGATGTAGAGGATGCCCACGTCCTTGTGGTTCGTCGTGACGAACCAGCGCTTGATGCTCCCCGTGCCGGGGAAGTCGTGGCCGTGGTCGTCGTGTGCGACCTCGTGGCCGCCGTCGGCCGCGGCGTCCCGCTCGGGAGACGCGTCGGTCATGGTGCCACCGCCGGTCGGAGGCTCGACTCGTTCGCGGTCGCGCTGTCCGCGTCCGTGTTATCCGCGGTCGTGTTCGCGTACCACGCTTCGTACTCGTCGGGCGGCATCACGATGACCTCGGCGGACATGTAGGAGTGGCCGGCCCCGCAGAGTTCGTAACACTGCGCGGTGTACGTCCCCGGTTCGTCGGCGGTGAACCACGTCTCCGTCTCCTGGCCGGGGATGGCGTCGGACTTGACGCGTAACTCCGTGATGCCGAAGTTGTGGAACACGTCCGCGGTGGTAATCGTCAGTTGGACGGGCTGGTCGGCGGGGACCCGGAGCACGCCGTCGGTGGTGTGGCCGTTCGGATAGGTAAAGCGCCAGCCGAACTGGTAGCCCTCGACCTCGACGTCGAGCGACTCGGCGTCGGAGGGGCCCTCTTCGACGTACAGGAGCGTCAGATACGTCCACGAGACCAGCGAGACGACGATTATCATGCTCATGAAAAACGAGGTGAACAGTTTTCGCCCGCCCCCGCTCCCCGACGGGAGTTCCCCGAGGACGAGGCGCTCCTCGTCGTCGATGTGACCGTTTCCGGAGCCGGAGCGATACTTGTACGCGTTGTAGAGCATGTACCCCACGACGACGACCCCGACGAGCGTCCCCAAGAGCAGGAACACCTCGAAGATGCTTTCGAAGACGAACGTGCGCGTCCCCCGCGGGACCAACCCCGACTGGAGCGGGAACGCGGCCGCCGGTACGAGTTCCGTGACCATTGATAACACCACCCAGATAGTATAATTAACGTTCGTGATGATTATTGTTTCGGAGAAGTCGGCAGTGACCGGCCTCGAACGGGCGTTTCCGGTCGCTCGGCGAAAAAGAGAGAACAGAACGGACGGCGGTCGGGGTCGCGGACGACGACAGACGGCGACCCGACCGGCGGCGACGCCCGGTCAGACCTCGTGTTGCGGGATGTCCGCGAACAGGTCGAGCAGGTAGCCGAGCGACAGGCCGTACACCCAGTGGGCCAGAAGCGAGAACACGAGGAACGAGAGGATGACGAACGCGTCGGCTGCTGGCCAGAACGCCGGGACGAACCCCACCCAGTAGAGCGTCGCGAACGACACGCCGCGGAGGTACTTCGGCGACTCCGGCGGGAGGAACGCCCCAACGACGACGAACGTCACCGGGAGGACGATGACACCGCCGATGCCGAAGAGGAAGGCCCCGAGAGCGAGCGTCGGTTCGTAACCGAAGAACGCCGCCATCCCGGCGAATCGCGTAATCGGCTCGGTCGTGAAGAGACCGAGCAGTTCGGGGATGCCGACGAGGACGGGCAGCATCAACACCGTCCCGACGAACCCGCTCGCCATCGCGGTGAGGATGACGTTACCCGTGATTTCGTAGTCGGCGGCCTCGCCGACTTGCTGTTCTACCGCGGTGGCCGGGTTCGGCGTCTCTTGGCTCATACTCTCGTCGTACTACGCAGTCTTGCATGATAAAAGGTAACAAATACCTCGATACTGAGGGGTCGCCGGCGCGAGACACCGACGTTTTTGCCTCCCGGACGCGCCCGTCGAAGCATGTACGAAGTCGAGGTCAAGGTCCGCGCGGACCACGACGCGGTTCGCGAGCGACTCGACGCGACCGAAGCCGAACAGGTCAACCGCGTCGCCCAGACGGACACCTACTACGACGCCCCGCACAGGGACTTCGCCGAGACCGACGAGGCGCTCCGACTCCGGCGCGAGTCGCGCTACGAGGGCGGCGACCTCGCCGACGAGGAGACCGTCGTCACCTACAAGGGACCGCTCGTGGACGAGTCGTCGAAAACCCGCCGAGAGTACGAGACGGGCGTCGAAGACGGCGAGACGATGGACGATATCTGCGAAGCGGTCGGCTTCGAACCCGCCGCGACCGTCGAGAAAGACCGCGAGCGGTTCGCCCTCGACGGCTACACCGTCTCGCTCGACTCGGTGTCGGGGCTCGGCGAGTTCGTGGAGGTCGAAGTCGAGGTCGAATCCGGCGTCGACGACGCCCGCGAAGGGGCGTTCGCCGTTCTCCGGGACCTCGGTCTCGACCCCGGCAACCAGATTCGGACCTCCTACCTCGGGATGTTGCTGGGCGCGCCCGAGGAGTAGTCGGTTCGTCGGCTCCCGCAGGCGTCTCTTCTCTCGGCAGATACTGCCCGAGCATACTCTCAGGTAATACGAGGGTGGCCAAAGGTTTCCGCAAGTTATAGAACCGCCCGCCGGGTACGTCCCGCCAATGAGCGACCGAAATATCCGCCTCGAATCCGCCGACAAGCGCGCGGTCGAGGACCAGGAGGTCGAAATCGTCGAGCGAAAGGGAATCGGTCACCCTGACTCCATCTCCGACGGCATCGCCGAGAGCGTCTCCCGCGCCCTCTCGAACCTCTATCTCGACCGCGTCGGCAAGGTGCTTCACTACAACACCGACGAGACGCAACTCGTCGCCGGCACGGCCGCGCCCGCCTTCGGCGGCGGCGAGGTCATCGAGCCCATCTATCTCCTCATCGTCGGCCGCGCCACGAAGGAGTACGACGGCGAGAAGATTCCCGTCGATTCGACGGCGCTCCGGGCCGCCCGCGAGTACCTCAACGAGAACATTCCCGGACTCGACGTGGGCACGGACATCATCGTCGACGTGAAACTCGGCGAGGGCTCCGGCGACCTCCAAGACGTGTTCGGCGAGGAGACCCAGCAGGTCCCGATGGCCAACGACACGAGTTTCGGCGTCGGCCACGCCCCCCTGACCGAGACGGAGCGCATCGTCCTCGAAGCCGAGCGCGCCCTCAACGGCGCGGCCTACGGCGACGACCACCCCGAGCTCGGACAGGACATCAAGCTCATGGGCAAGCGCGAGGGTGACGTCATCGACGTGACCGTCGCCGCCGCGATGGTCGACCAGTACATCGAGGACATCGACGACTACGTCGCCGCCGTCGACAACGTCCGCGAGTTCGTCACCGACCTCGCCACCGACTACACCGACCGCGAGGTCAACGTCGAGGTCAACACCGCCGACGACTACGAGGAGGGCTCCATCTACCTCACGACGACCGGCACGTCCGCCGAGCAGGGCGACGACGGCTCCGTCGGCCGCGGCAACCGCGCCAACGGCCTCATCACGCCGAACCGCCCGATGAGCATGGAAGCGACCTCCGGCAAGAACCCCGTCAACCACATCGGGAAGATTTACAACCTGCTTTCGACCCACATCGCCGAGACGGTCGTCGCCGAGGTCGACGGCATCCGCGACCTGCAGGTCCGCCTGCTCTCGCAGATCGGTCGCCCCATCGACGAACCGCACGTCGCCGACGCGAAGGTTATCACGGACGAGGGCGTCACCGTCGCCGACATCGAAGACGAGGTCGTCGCCATCATCGACCGCGAACTCGCCAACGTGACCGACATCACCCGTCGGACCATCGAAGGCGAACTCAGCACGTTCTGAGGCGTCGCCTCGGAGCGTCTCGAAAACAGGACACCGAACGCCGCGTCGCCCGCGAGGGCGATTGCGATTACTCCGACTGCTCGACGTAGTACTTCTCGACCAGTCGCGCGGCCGCCTCGGCCGTCTTCCGGTAGTCGCGGTCGCCGTCCGGCGTCCGAACCGCGTACTCGTAGTGCCGACTGCTCGGCACGTACCACTTCTCGGGGAAGTCGTCGAGGACGTGCTGCGGGTCGCCGTTCTTCGGCGCGCCCGTGCCCGCCGCGACGACGGGGTCGGTGGCGGCGTCGGCGGCAGGTTCGGTTGCAGATTCGGTTGCGGCTTCGGTGTCGCTCTCGTCCCCGGCTTCGGCCTCAGTCTCATCCTCGCCCTCACCCTCGTTCGCATCCGCAGTCGCCGCCCCGTCTCGGGGAGCCATCACGGACGGGTGGGACTCCACGAGGAGCGTCTCGGGAACGTCGGGGTGTGACGCCGAGATGCCGCGGTGGACACCGGGCGTGTTCGACGCCGCGAGCGTCTGTTCCATCAGAATCTTCTGCATGCTAATCTCGTGGCCGTCGCCCGGGTCGCGCTGGTCGTAGGTGCCGTCGGCGTGCATCTCCCACGCCTTCCGGTTGTCCGCGAAGCCGAGTTCGAGGATGAACCGCAACTGCTCGCGGATGTCTGGGTCCTCGACGGGCGCGATGGCTTCCACGCGCTTGTCGAGGTTGCGGGTCATCCAGTCGGCGGAGCCGATGTAGTAGTCCGGGTCGCCCGCGTTCTCGAAGTAGAAGATGCGGGAGTGTTCGAGGAAGCGGTCCACGACGCTCCGAACTGTGACGGTCTCCGAGACGCCCTCCAGACCGGGGCGGAGCCGACAGATGTCGCGGACGAGCAGGTCGATGTCGACCCCGGCCATCGAGGCCTCGTACAGTTCCTCGACGATGCCCGGGTCTTCGAGGGCGTTCATCTTGGCGACGATGCGGGCGTCGCGGCCGGCGCGAGCGTGTTCGGCCTCCCGGCGGATGCACTTCGTGAACTCGTTTCGCATCGTCACGGGCGCGATGAGGAGCTTTCGGAACTCCTCGTCCAACGAGGGGCCGGTGAAGAAGTTGAACACCTTCACGAGGTCCTGTCCGATGTCGCGGTCGGCGGTGAGGACGCCGAGGTCGACGTAACCCTTCGCGGTCCCGGAGTGGTAGTTTCCGGTGGCGACGTGAGAGTAGAGGCGGACGCCGTCTTCCTCCTCGCGGACGACGAGCGCCGTCTTCGTGTGCGTCTTCAGGCCGATGGTACCGTAGGCGACGTGGATGCCCTCCTCTTCGAGGCGACGGACCCATTCGAGGTTGTTCTGCTCGTCGAACCGCGCTTTGAGTTCGACCATCGCCGCGACCTGCTTGCCGTTGTCGGCGGCGTCGATGAGCGCCTCGATGATTTTCGAGTCCGAGGCCGTCCGGTAGATGGCGGCCTTGATTGCCAACACGTTGGGGTCGTTGGCGGCCTCGTCGAGGAACTCCTGGACGGTGTCGCCGAACGAGTGGTACGGGTGGTGCAACAGCACGTCCTTGCGGCGAATCTCGTCGAAGATGGTGTCGCCGTCTTCGGCGGCAGCCTCGCTGGCCGACGCGCCCGGACCGATTCCCGCGTCCGTCGCGTCGAGGTCCGAAAATCGCGGGTGCGACTGCGGCGTCCACGACTCCAGCGAGAGGTCCGGCCGGTCGAGGTCCGTGAGGTCCATCAGTTCGCGGTAGTCGAGCGGCCCGCGGAGTTCGAACACCTCGCGGTCGTCGAGGTCCAACTGCTCGACGAGGAGGTCCCGCGCGGCCTCGGGCGCGTCGGCCTCGATTTCGAGGCGGACCACGGTGGCGAAGCGGCGCTGTTCGAGCACCTCCTCTATCATGTCGATGAGGTCCTCCGCGACCTCCTCGTTGCGGCGGACTTCGGCGTTCCGCGTCAGTTTGAACACCGCGGTGTCGACGACCTCGACGTTCGGGAACAGCAGGTCGAGGTTGGCGCGGATGACCTCCTCAAGGAGGACGTACCGAACCTCGTCGCCGTCGGTCTCGACCTCCACGAGGCGCGGGCGGTTCTGCGGAATCTTCACGCGCGTGAACGTCTGGTCGCCGTCGTCGTCGCGGGTGACGACCGCGAGCGACAGCGAGAGGTTCGAGATGAACGGGAACGGGTGCGCCGGGTCGAACGACAGCGGCGTGAGCGTCGGCAACACCGAGAGCTCGAAGTAGTCGCGCATCTCCGCCCGCTGGTCGGGCGTCAGGTCGTCGTAGTCGCAGATGCGGATTCCCGCGTCGGCGAGCGCCGGGCGAATCTCCTCGCGGTAGCACTCGGCCTGTCGCTCGAACATGGGCCGGGCCTTGTCGATGGCCTCCTCCCACTGCTCGCGGGGCGTCCGGCCGTCGGTCGTCCGCTCCGTCACACCGGCGTCTATCTGCTGTTTCAACCCGCCGACGCGCTTCATGAAGAACTCGTCTAGGTTCTTCGTGAAGATAGAGAGAAATCGGACTCGTTCGAGAAGCGGGTTCCGGTCGTCGAGGGCTTCGTTGAGCACGCGCGACTGGAACTCCAGTTCGCTCAGCTCGCGGTTGAGATAGTACTGGGGGTCTGCAAGGTCGATGTCGGCTGGCAACTCGTCGGTCATTGGCATCGAGTGGGCATCGAAGTGGCGGCAGTTGTTCGTCGAGAGGGCCGCGGGGCGGTCGGCGGTTGTACGAGACAGAAACGGGGTGAAATCTATTAAGCGGTTTATATTGTTTCGCCGTCTGTCTACGGTTCAGTAAATTGTACTATGTACAAATATATAACACTAATAGCGGTAGATAGCGCCGTGCCGCGCCGGGTGCGGACGCCCCGCGAAACGAGACGCTGAAGGGTGCCGGCGGAGAACGTCGACCGTGAATCAGACGGCGCACGTCGTCCTCGTCGGCTACGGCGAGGTGGGCACGAAGAGTTCGAGCGTCCGGGCGAAGATGGAGGCCAAACTGCGGACGAACCTCCAAGCGGTTCTCGACGACCGCTCGCTCTCGGGCCGCGTCGAGCGGGAGTGGTCCCGCCTGCTCGTCCGCGACGTGGCCGACGCCGACGCCGTCGCGGCCGCCTGCGCCGAGGTGCCGGGCGTCGTCTGGGCGCGCCCCTGCGTCGCCTGTGACCCCGTCCTCGACGACATCGTCACGGTCTGTCGCGGCCTCGCGACCGACCACCCCGACGGGGCGGCGTTCGCCATCGACGCCGACCGCATCGGCGACGCCGACCAACACGAGTTCACGAGTTCCGACCTCGAACGCGAGGCCGGGAGCGCCGTCGTCGAGGCGACCGGCGCGCCCGTGGACCTCGACGACCCCGACCGGACCTACCGAATCGAGTGCCGCGAGGAGACGGCCTATCTCTCCGTGCGGCGGTTCGACGGCCCCGGCGGACTCCCGCTCGGAACGCAGGGACGGGCCGTCTCGCTCGTCTCCGGCGGTATCGACTCGCCAGTCGCGACGTGGGAACTGATGCGCCGCGGCTGTGAAATCGTCCCCGTCTACATCGACTTGGGCGACTACGGCGGCGCGGACCACCGCGCGCGCGCCATCGAGACGGTGCGGACCATCGCCCGTCGCGCCCCGAACGCGGACATGCGAGTACACGTCGTCCCGGCCGGTGACGTGGTCGAGCGACTGATGGACACCGTCGAGGACACCCGGATGCTCTCGCTTCGGCGCGCCATGCTCGCCATCGCCGCCGAGGTGGCCACCGACGAACACGCCCACTCAATCGTGACCGGGGAGTCGCTCGGCCAGAAGTCGAGTCAGACCGGCGAGAACCTCGCCGTCACCGAGGCCGCGGTCGACTACCCCGTCCACCGCCCGCTTTTGACCCGCGACAAGACCGACATCGTCGCGGCCGCCCGCGACCTCGGCACCTACGACGACTCGACGCTCCCCGTCGGGTGCGAGCGCGTCGCGCCGAGTTTCCCCGAGACGAACGCCTCGCTGTCGGCCGTCGAGGCCGCGGAACCCGACGACCTGTTGGACCTCGCGGGTGAGGTCGCCCGCGAGCGGGTGGTCGTCTCGCCCGACGGCGAGTGAGCGCGGGAGCACGAGGTGAAAGCCGAGGGCGAGGAACCCGAAGCGCGACCCTCCGCCAGACTCACCGAGGTGCGGTACCGACGCACACACGAACCGTGCAAACGACCACCATAGTCACGATTCTTCAAACGTTTAGATTCGTTTCGAATGAACAATTGCACAAAAATGGCTTTATTTACCGTGAGCGCTAGGGTTCTCTCATGTCGAAAACATCGCATCCCGGTCACGGCCACCCCGGCCCCGAGTGGCGCGTCAGCCACCGGGCGTCGCGGACCGACTGGAGCGACACCGTCGAGCGGTGCGCGGCGTGCCGCGCCCGCGTCGACATGAGCGAAGCGCACTATCAGGTCCTCCTCGAGCGGGACATCGACAAGCCCGGTAAGATAACCCTCGAGCGCGAGCGCGTCGTCTTCTGCGACGAGTCCTGCGCCGCCGAGTGGGAATCGACCGCCTGAGTACCGGAACCGCTTTACCGAGTCCGGACCCTCCCTCTCGACGTGACGCAGGTCTGTATCGTCGGCGCGGAGGACGTCCACCTCCAGTACGAACTGCTGTCGCGCGACACCGCGCGCGCGGCGCTTTCGACCTACGACATCGCAGAACCGTTCGACAACTCGCTTTCGGTCGATACGGTGAGCCTCGGCGCGGCCGTCTCGCTTCTCAACGACCTCAACTGGTATCTCGTCCGATTCGCCGACTTCTCGTTAGTCCGCGAGCCCTCCGTCTCGACCGACGAGTGGCTCTCCCGCGACCTCGCCCGACAGATTCGAGACGGGGCGGTCCAGCCGGAAGACACCGGCGACCACCTCGCCATCTACGGTGTCGAAGACGGCCGCCTCGTCGAGCCGATGTACGTGACGCGCGTCGACGGCTCGGTCCCCGACTACGACCTCAGAGATGTGGAGCGAACGCTCGTCGTCAGAGTCGCGGAAGACGAGTTCGGTCGGTGAAAACAGGCCGTCGAGCGACCGCTATTCTTGGTCGAACATCCCGGTGGACATGTAGCGCTCGCCGGAGTCCCAGAAAACCGTCACCACGAGCGGCTGGTCTCCGTCGTCCGCATCGGGATCGGCGAGTCGCTCTGCGACGCGCTTGGCCGCGAGGAGCGACGCGCCGGACGACTGGCCGACGAGGATGCCCTCCTCGCGGGCGAGGCGGCGACACTCGGTCTCGGCGTCGGCGAGTTCGACGATTTCCACGTCGTCGATGAGGTCGGTGTCGAGGTTGGGGCTGACGAAGCCCGGCCCCATCCCCTGGAAGTCGTTGTTTCCGACCTCGTGGCCCGAGAGGACGGCGCTCTCGGCGGGTTCGACGCCGACGACGCGCATCGAGGGGAACTCCTCGACGAGGCGGCGGCCGTTGCCCGAAATCGTGCCGCCGGTGCCGATACCGGCGACGAAGGCGTCGATGCGGCGGTCGCCCACCTGTTCGAGAATCTCCTCGGCGGTCGTCCGGTAGTGCGCCTCCGGATTCGCGGGGTTCTCGAACTGCCGGAGTTGGTACATG
This sequence comes from Haloferax sp. Atlit-12N, assembly GCF_003383095.1. Classification (NCBI taxonomy): domain Archaea; kingdom Methanobacteriati; phylum Methanobacteriota; class Halobacteria; order Halobacteriales; family Haloferacaceae; genus Haloferax; species Haloferax sp. Atlit-12N. The sequence continues at coordinate 86,758 of NZ_PSYW01000005.1, read as the reverse complement.
CCCTCGGCTTCGAGTTCGTCCGCACGCTCTTTCGCGGCGGAGATGTCGCCCTCGACGAGTTCGATGGTCGCCCCGTAGGCGCGCATGATTTCGCGGCGCTCGGGCGACATCGAGTCCGGCATGACGATAGTCAGGTCGTAGCCCTTCGCCGCCGCGACGACGGCGAGTCCGATACCGGTGTTCCCGGACGTGGGTTCGACGAGGTGGTCGCCCGGCGAGATGTCGCCCGCTTCCTCGGCCGCCTCGACCATCGCCAACGCGGGGCGGTCCTTCGCCGACCCGCCCGGATTCTTCGACTCTATCTTCGCCGCGACCGTCGACCCCTCGGGGGAGTCGACGCGGACCAGCGGCGACCCGATAGCGTCGAGGATACTGTCGTCCATCGACCCTCCGTTGACGGTGCGACACTAAACGACTGGCGGAGGCGGACGATACGGCCACCGTCTCGGGGCAGAGACAGCGACGAGCGCGGGCGGCGAGCCCCGCCGCGAGCGTACCCGTTAAATCCGCTCGGCCGGTACACCGGCGCATGGCCGAAGCCGAGACGCTCGAAACGATGCAACCGAACCCCGCGTGGGACGCGGCGTCCTACCCCGACGTGGTCGACACCCTCGCGGCCGCAGACTACACGTTCAAGGTCTGGGGCGGCGACTGGTGCGGCGACTGCCGCGGACAGCTCCCCGACTTCGCGGCGGCCCTCGACGCCGCCGGCGTCCCCGCCGAGCGAATCGACCACTACCCCGTCGAGAAGGCCGACGACGGCTCGAAGGTCGGCCCGCTCGTCGAGGAGTACGACATTGAACTCATCCCCACGGTCGTCGTCGAACTCGACGGCGATGAGGTCGCCCGTTTCGTCGAAGAAGAAGACGTTCCGATTGCGGTCTACCTCGCAGAGCGGCTCTCGAACTGAGCGCCGACGCCGCTTTTCTCGCAGTCGCTCCCGCCGTTACGCACCTTCGCCCGCCGTGAACCACGCCAGCGCCTCGTCGAGGTCGTGGGTCGGCGCGGAGCAGGTGAAGTTCTCGCAGGCGTAGACGGTCGGTTCGTCGTCGGCCGCTTCGCGGCCGGCCCAGATTGGCGGGGCCTCGTCAAGTCCGAGTTCGTCCAGCCACGCGTCGAGTTCCTCGTCGGTGCCGGGGCGACGGGAGACGACGAGGCCGGGGAGATACCGCGAGGCGAGCGTCTCGCGCCACTCGTCAGGCACTTCGTTGGCGGCGACGGTGAGTTCGGGGACGCCGCTGGCGGCCTTCTCGGCGGCGAGCGCGAGCGAGACGTGTTCGAGCGGACTGCCGCGGACGCGGTTGGCGAACGACCCGAGGACCGCGTCCGCGACCTCGCCGAAGTCGGCGTCCGGCGCGAACTGTTCGAGGTCCAAGAACAGCGACGTGGCGACGCCGAGGCTCGACGGCGTGGACTGGTCGGTCGGCTCCTGCGGGCGGGTGACGAGCGACTCGCCGCTCTCGGGGGTAAAGTAGAGCGTGCCCGCGTCGGCGTCGTAGAACTCGCGGCGAGTCGCCCGCGCGAGGTCGAGCGCGAACGAGAGCGGGGCGAGGTCGCCGGTCGCCTGATAGAGGTCGAACGCGCCGCGCGCGAGGAAGGCGTAGTCTTCGAGGTAGCCGTCGCCTTTCACCTCGTCGTTCATCACGCGCCGTGAGAGCGTCTCGGTCTCGTCGTCCCAGAGGCGCTCGCGCACGAAGTCGAGGGCGCGACGGGCGTCGTCAGCGAGCGAGTCGTCTTCGAGGACGACCGACCCCTGCGCGAACGCCGAAATCATCAGGCCGTTCCAGCCGGCGAGCACCTTCTCGTCGCGGGCGGGCCGTTCGCGTCCCTCACGGGCGGCGAACAGCGCTTTCCGGGCCTTTTCGAGTCGGGCTTCCACCTCGGACTCGTCGAGGTCGTACTCGTCGGCGAGTTCGGCGGTCGTCGCCGAGACGTTCAGGACGGTCGTCTTGCGCTCGAAGTTGCCGCCGGGCGTGACGCCGTAGCGGTCGCAAAAGAGGTCGGCGTCGAGTTCGGGGAGGAGGTCGCGCACGTCGTCGGGCGTCCAGACGTAGAAGGTACCCTCCTCGCCGCCGGACTGGGCGTCGAGGGTGGCGAAGAAGCCGCCGTCGTCGTGGCTGAGTTCGCGGCGGACGAACTCGAACGTCTCGGCGGCGACGGTCGCATAGGACTCGTTGCCCGTGAGTCGGGCGGCGTCGAGGTACCGCGAGGCGAGGCCGGCCTGGTCGTACAGCATCTTCTCGAAGTGCGGGACGGTCCACTCGCGGTCGACGCAGTAGCGGTGGAAGCCGCCGCCGAGATGGTCGCGGAGGCCGCCATTGGCCATCGCGTCGAGGCTCTGGCGAGCCACGTCGAGCGCCTCGCGGCGGCCGGAGACGGCGTAGCCGCGGAGCAGGGCGTCGATGCGACCGGGTTGGGGGAATTTCGGCCCGTCGCCGCCGAAGCCGCCGTGGTCGCGGTCAGCGCCGCGGAGCGCGGCCTGCACGGTCGTGTCGAGAACTTCCGAACCGGGGGCTTCGCCGGGAACGTCGGGCGTCTCCTCCAGTCGGTCGGTGATGGCGCTCGTCCACTGCTCGGCGCGGTTTTCTATCTCGTCGCGGTCGGTCCGCCACGACTCGGCGAAGCTCTCGACGAGGTCGCGGAAGCCGGGTGCGCCGCGTCGGGGTTCCGGCGGGAAGTACGTCCCGACGAAGAAGGGCTTGCCCTCGGGCGTGAGCCAGACCGAAAGCGGCCACCCGCCGCCGCCGGTGACGAGTTGGCAGATGGTCTGGTAGATGCGGTCGAGGTCGGGGCGCTCCTCGCGGTCGACCTTCACCGGGACGAAGTGCTCGTTGAGCACCTCGGCGATTCCGGGGTCCGAGAAGCTCTCGTCGGCCATGACGTGACACCAGTGGCACGCCGAGTAGCCGACCGAGAGGAAGATGGGCTTGTCCACCTCGCGGGCGGCGTCGAGCGCCGTCTCGTCCCACGGTTGCCAGTTGACCGGATTGTCGGCGTGCTGGCGGAGGTACGGGCTCTGCTCGTCGTCGAGTCGGTTGCGTCCCACCGGGTCGGACATGCGTCGAGGTCGGCGCTCCGGGAACTAAAGCGGCGTGGAGACGGCCGTCGTGGCCGGCGCGGGGTGTGGGTCGGACAGCGAATCCACCTCGTTGGCGACCGGACATAACCACAATCGTGCCTATTTCGTCGCCGATAAAGAGCAATCTTTACACTCCCGTGCGCAGGGTATGCGACCATGAGCGAGACCGTCCTTCTCGTCGGCGGCGGCGGCCGCGAGCACGCGATTGCCCGCGCGCTGGCCCCCGACTGCGACCTGTACGCCTGCGCCAGCAACCGAAACCCCGGCATCGCCGCCCTCGCCGAGGACTTCGAGACGATTTCGGAGACCGCCGCCGAGGACATCGTCGCCTACGCCGAGTCCGTCGGCGCGACGCTCGCGGTCGTCGGCCCGGAATCCGGCCTCGCGGCCGGCGTCTCTGACGCCCTCGACGACGCCGGCATCTACACGTTCGGCCCGCAGGCGGCCGAGGCGCGCATCGAGACGGACAAGGCGTTCCAGCGGCAGTTCATGCGCGACGAGGCGATTCCGGGCAACCCCGACTTCGCCACCTTCGACGACATGGAGGCCGCCTGCGACTACATCGACGACTACGACGGCGACCTCGCGGTCAAGCCCGCGGGCCTCACCGGCGGCAAGGGCGTGAAGGTCATCGGCGACCAGGTGACGCCCGAGGAGGCGAAGGCGTACCTCCTCGATTCGGACTACGAGCGCGTCGTCCTCGAAGAGCGCCTCGTCGGCGAGGAGTTCACGATTCAGGCGTTCGTCGCCAACGGCGAGTTCCGCGTCAGCCCCGCCGTGCAGGACCACAAGCGCGCCTACGAGGGCGACGAGGGGCCGAACACCGGCGGCATGGGGAGCTACACCGACGTGTCTCCCTCCCTGCCGTTCATGGCCGACGGCGACTACGAGGCCGCCGTCGAGGTCATCGAGGCCGTCGTCGAGGCGCTGCCGGACTACAAGGGCATCCTCTACGGTCAGTTCATGCTCACGACCGAGGGCCCGAAGGTCATCGAGTTCAACGCCCGCTTCGGCGACCCCGAGGCGATGAACACGCTGCCGGTCCTCGAAACGCCCTTCATCGACGTGCTCACGGCCGCCCGCGAGGGCGAGTCCCTGCCCGAACTCGACTTCGCCGAGGCCGCCACGGTCTGTAAGTACGCCGTCCCCGAGGGCTACCCGACGGACCCCGAGGCCGGCGCGGAAATCACGGTCGAAGTGGACGAGAACGCCGGCGCGCTGCTGTTCTACGCGAGCGTCGACGACCGCGAGGACGGCCTGTACACGACGACCTCCCGGTCGTTCGCCGTGGTCGGCGTCGCCGACAGCATCGCCGAGGCGGAGGAACTCGCGGAGGACGCGCTCGCCGACGCCGGCGAGGGCTTCCACATCCGCCACGACATCGGTACGGCGGCGCTCGTCCAGCGTCGCATCGACCACATGGCCGAACTCCGCGGCGAGTAGATAGTAGCCGAACCCGCGGCCCCGCGTTTCTATTTCTCTCGTCGCCCCCGCGCCGAGGGCGCTTTTACCCCCGCGGCCCAATCGACGGACGTGACCGACGACGATGCCGCACCGGCGGACGGTGACGCCCGCCGACACGACCGAATCCAGCACCACCCGACGCCCGGCCCGCGGAACTCGCTGCAGTACTGGACCGACGCCAAGCCCGTCTGGCGCGTGATGCTCAACTACGTGTTCGTCCTCGTGGCGCGCATCGCGCCGTCGCTCAAACTTCGAAACTGGGCGCTCAGACGCATCGGTGTCACCGTCGGGGCGGGCGTCTCGTGGGGGCTCGAAGCGACGCCCGACGTGTTCTGGCCGGAACTCATCACCATCGAAGACGACGCCATCATCGGCTACGATTCGGTCATTCTCTGTCACGAGTTCCTGCAAGACGAGTACCGGACCGGCGAGGTCGTCGTCGGCGAGCGCGCCATGATTGGCGCGAAGGCCACCATCCTCCCGGGCGTCCGCATCGGTGAAGGGGCGCAGGTCGCGGCGAACTCGCTCGTCACGCGCGACGTGCCCGCGGGAGAGACGGTCGCCGGCGTGCCCGCGAGGCCGATGTCCGGCGACGAGACTGACGGAGAGTAATCGGTCGTTGTCGCGTCGTCTCGCTGCCCGCGGTCAGTCGTCGACCGTGGACTGTTCCTGCAGGCGGACGCAGAAGACCGCACCGTCGCCGTCCTCGCGGTCTTCGACCCAGATGGTGCCGTTGTACGACGAGATGACGTTGTCGGCGAAAAAGAGGCTGATACCCGTGCCGTGGTGCAGTTGGTCGTACTCCTCGCGGCCGAAGATGAGGTCGCGGTGTTCCTCGGGGACGCCCGGGCCGTTGTCGGCGACGCGGACGATAACGAAGCCGCCGTCACGGTCGGCCGAGACCTCGACGCACGGCGTCTCCTTGTCGTTGTGCATGACCGCGTTTTCGAGCAGACACTCGATTGCCTCGCCGAGGAGGTCGTCGCCGATGACCTCGACCTCGGGGAACGACCCGAACTCGAACTCGGCGTCCGGGAACTCTATCATGGCGTCGACGATTTTGTTGTTCAACACCACGTCGAGACGGACCGGGTGGTTGGACACGTCGTGGGAGCGTTCGAGGTGCTCGCGGAGGTCGCGGGCGCGCTCGGACTTGTGGACGATTTCGAGGACCTTCTCCTGGACGAGGTCGAGTTCCTTCAGCGCCTGCTCGTCGTCGATTCGGCTGGCCACCTGCTGGGTGTAGCCGTAGACGATGTTGAGTTCGTTTCGGAGGTCGTGCCGGAGGAGGCGGTTGAGCACTTCTGATGCGTTCTCGTAGCGACGCTGTTTGGTCGTGTCGACGAAGAAGGCGAGAAACCCCTCCACGTCGCCGTCGACGACCATCGGGCTGGCGAACCCCTGCCCGTAGACGACCTGCTGGTCTTTCCGCCGCGCCATGAACTCCCCGGACCACGTCTCGCCGGCGATCATCTGCTCGACGATTTCGTAGTATATCTCCTCGTCGGCGGCGATGAGTCCGACCGACTCGCCGACGATGTCGTCGTAGTCGTAGCCGAGGAACTCCAACCCGGCGTCGTTAATGTCACGAAAAGCGAAATTCGTATCCGCAATCAACATGGGGATATCCGCACTTCGAAAGGCCTCGCGATACAGTTCCGGGTCGGTATCCTCCATGTTCGCTCTGCAGAGATAATTCTACCACCAATACTTATTTTCGGCGGTCGTTTCACCATCGAAAATATATCAATATGTATTCATTAACGGGTTCCGTTTATATACGGTTTATGTCCCGTTTATTACTCGTCTCTGAGGTCGAACAGCCGTTGATAATAGTGTGCAACGATATCGATCGCGGAAGAAACATCGCGCTCGGGGCTCTCTCGGGCCCACTCGTCGTGGCGGGTGACGCCGACGACGAAATACTGCGCGAGGTTGTCGACGGTTTCGTCGTCCGCCGAGGGGGCCATCCGAGAGACCTTGATGCGGTGGGCCCGCCGAGCGACGGTCTCCCAGCCGTCGACCTCCTGTCCGTGGAGTCGCCAAAAGCGGGTGTGGAGCGTCGCGTACTCCGGGTTTATGTCGAGTTCGTCACAGACGGTGCCGAGGAGTTCTCGAACGTCTCGCCACCGCGGGTCGTCGTTTATCGTGTCCGGCTCGAAGTCGTCGGGAGCGGACGAGACGAACGCTCCGGAGGGGACGTCGTGTTCGAAGCAGGCGTCGAAGTCGTCTCGGTTTTCGATTTCGTCCTGGAGAAAGAGCGCTCGCATGAACAGTTCGCCGGCGCGCTCGGCGCGCTCGGCGGGAACGTCGGGGAACTCGGCGACGAACGCCTCGGACATATGATGTACCGCACGCTCCGCGGCGGTCATCGCGGCGTCGAAGTCGCAGCTAAGAAGATGTGTCTCCCGCATATCCTGAAAGTGAAATCCTCGAAGTAGCGTCTCTGCAACCTCAAACGCTCGGGTTGAGGGGGCAGTAACGTCGAGGGTTGGGAGGTTCTCCGTCATCGTCTTCAGGGGGAGCCGATATGAGACAATCTTCGGACCACTTCTAAACTGTTATGGTAACGGTATGACAAAATTTCCGGAACCATCAGCCGTCGAGAGAGTTTACTTAGCGAACACGACCAACGCCCTTGTCGAGGACGCGGGCGTTCGGGATGACGAACTCAGTGTCCTCGGATTCGACGTGAGTGACGAACATATCGAGCTCCTGAACGACGCCGCTGACCTCGCCGACGACGATTTCGTCGCCGATGCTGTACGGTTGGGTGAAAAGGAGGTACGTCCCCGCCGCGCCCGAGCGGAGCAGGTCGCGGAACGCGACGGCGCTGAGCACGATGAGCCCCAGCATGTACGACGCGAGGAGGACGATGAGTGCGAGCGTCGCGACGCCGACCTGCGAGAGCGCGACCAGCGTGGCGAGGAAGAAGACGGTGTATTTGGCGAGCGACGGGAGGACGTTCACCTGCGGGAGTTTAACCGCGCGGAACCGCTCGGCGACGAGGAGTTCGACCTTGTCGCCGACGACGACGCCGATGATGAGGACCAAGATGGCGATGAACAGTTGCGGCAGGATGGCGATAACGAGCCCCCAGAAGCGGTCGGCGTAGTTGACCCCGGCGAACGAGAGAGCCGCGAAGACGCTGATGCCGAGGACGAAATACCGCGTCAGCCACGACAGGATTTCGACCGTCGATGTCTCGAAGTCGCGGGCGGTCCGCTCGAAGGCGGTTCCCTCGATGGCCTCGGGGACGCCGACGCTGACGAGGAGTCGATGGACGAGCGTCCCCGCGACGTACGCGAGCACCAACCCGAGAAACAGGATGGCGAGCACGCCGAGAAACCGGAGCCCGACTATCCGGACGAGGTCGTTGACGGCACCGCCGACTGTCTGGAGCGGGACGGCAGATACGGATGCGGCTGTGGACGCGGGTGCGGGACCGACCGACGAATGGACCAGGGACGCCGAAACGGGCCCCGGCATCTCAGTACGCCTCCGGGTCGATTTCGAGAATCATCTTGCCGCCTTTGAACGCCCGGACGAGTCCGTCGGACTCCGAGAGGACGATGGCGGTGGCGTTGGTGTCGCGGGTGATAGCGCCGCCGGCCATGTGGCGCGCGCCCAGCCCCTTCGGGATGTCGACGCCCTCCGCGGAGGGTTCGAGGTAGCGGTACGCCGAGACGATTTTCCCCGAGTCGGAGATGACGAACGCGCCGTCGAGCCGCGAGAACTCTTTGAGCATCACGTTGACGATGGGGTCGCCGACGTAGACGTGGGACTTCTCGAAGGGGTTGTACGAGAGCGGCCGCGACTTGTTCATCACCTTACCCGCGTCGCCGACGATGAACAGCGCGCCGACGGGTTCGCCCTTCTGCCCTTTCTTGCCCAGTTCGATGGCCACCTCGAACACGTCGCGGATGACGCCGGGGTCCGCCCGGGAGTTCGCAAAGAGGTCGTAGATGCCCGACCGCATGTTCTCGTCGACGCGAACCCGGACGAGCGAGTCGAGGTCGCCGCCGAAGACCCCGACGTTGCAGGCGATGGTGTCTCCCGCCTCGACGATACTCTGTTCCATCGCGCCCTCGACGCCGAACCGGATGCGGTCCTTGACGTTCTGGAACTGGAGGGGCAGTTCCACGAACGTCTCGGCTTCGACCGTGTTCTCCGGCGCGATAACCACCGTCGGAACGTCCGTCTCGGCGAACTGCTCGTAGTGGGAGTGACTCGGCGTGAACAGAAACAGCCCATCGACGTCCGCCACGAGGTCGCCCAATAACTCGGATAACGCCGCCATTGGTGGAGAGACACACCGGGTGAGAAAAAGGGTTGTGTCGCGTCTGACGCGTGGCGTGCGCGATTCGGCCGGTCGAAACCGGCGACTGATTCTCCCAGGAACGGGACGGACGGAACCTACTGCCCCAGAATCGGGGCTCTGAGCGCGGCGACTTCGTCGAGAATCGCATCGGCGTCTTCCGGGGCAACGCCGTTTTCGTCGAGCGCCGCCGCGAGGTGTTCGGCGATGGCGTCGAAGTCCTCACCGGAGAGGTCGAGGTGGTCGTGAGCCTCCCGCATGTCGGCCCCGTCGTACTCGACGGGACCGCCCGCGACGGCGCTGATGAACTTGACCTGATGGGCGCGCTGTTCGACCATGTCGATGTCGTCGAAGTAGTGGGCGACCGAGTCGTCGGCGAGGACGCGGTCGTAGAAGTCCGAGACGACTGCTTCGACGGCCTCGCGGCCGCCGATGCGAGCGTAGAGTGACTGCGCAGACATTCGTCAGCGAATTAGACACCACGACGGTAAGGTTTCCTCCGAACGTATGCGGGGTGTTTAAGGGTGGAGTACGGGGCCGCGGCGGAGTGAGGGGCGTCTGTTTGAATCCCCGTGTCTGGACCCCACAAGAGGTTTGACAGCCTGTTGTGACTCTGGTAGTGGGAAAGATTGAGATGAGCAATTCGGTCGCTGTCGTGCTAACGGCGCTTCTGATTATTCTCGCGGGGTGCTCGGGAATCGGTGCCCGCGACACAACGACAGCCGAAACGACGTCTCCGTCCGCGGCGACCACACCGTCTCCGACTGAGTCGACCTCGACGTCCGAGCGGACGGGAGCGCTCACCGACCGAACGCCCGAGACTCGCCTGGCACTGTATCCAGAAGCAGGGTTCACAGGGCGCGTTGCGGTCGCAGTCGGCAGTGAAGAGGTCTTCAATGAGTCGTTCTCCGACTACGGTGGAGACGGCGGTCTCGACCTGACCGACCGGTTCCAGCCGACCCGCCAGACGGTCTCCGTCGCGGTGAACGGAACGGTGCGGTGGGAGCGCCCGGTCGGTTCCACGGAGTCGTTCGAACTCACCGTCCTCGAAAACGGGACCGTTGAGGTCCGCGAGCACACGATTCGATAACGAACGCTCTTCTCCCCGGGCGACGGTCTATCTGCTGTTTTCGAACTCCCCGCTCGCCGCTGTCTCAACGCTATCACCGACGACGAATTTCAACAGACAGCGCGCGGGATAGGGTTCGAACCGGACCGAGACTCGCGGTGCTCGTCTCGTAGGGTTCGAACTCTTCTGCCACGATTTTCGTCCTCGCTCACGGCTTCGCCATTCGGGTCGCGTCGGATGGAAAAGGCGCGGGACAGGGTTCGAACCGCGGTCGCAACGCGTCGCGTTGCTCCCTGATTCGAACCCTTCTGTCGCGCAGACACGTCTCTCACGGTGTTCGAGACGGTATGCGCGGGACAGGGTTCGAACCTGCGAAGGTCTACACCACAGCGTCCTAAGCGCTGCGCCTTTGGCCACTTGGCTACCCGCGCGCAATCGGGCGACGCTCGCCCTTCGGCCTGACATTTCCCGCAACGATATATAAACGTCACGAGGGGCCGCCGCGGGGATTATGCTCCCGCGGCCGCAACGACGACCATGTACAGCGCCCGAGACCAGCGAGACAATCAGGAGTGGCTGTCCCGCATCGACGCCGCCGCCGACGGCCTCGAACTCGGCAGCGAGGCCCGCTCGTACGCCTCGGACATGTTTCTCACGCAGTTGCCCGACGAGGAGCGCTCGAAGAAGGCCGTCGCCGCCGCCAGCCTCTACGCCGGCGCGCTCATCGCCGGCGAGGAGCGCTCACAGACCGCCGTCGCCGAGTCGATGGACGTGTCGCGGCTCAGCATCCAACAGCGCTGGAAGGACCTCCTCCGAGAGGCCGGCTTCCGACCGCCGAGTTGGTGATTAGGAGGCGCTCACTCTGGGGAGTTCGACGGTGCCATCCGGCGAGTCAAGACCGCGTAGGTCACCGCAACGGCGAGGACGCCGGCGACGATACCGGCCGGAATACCGACGAACAGCGAGAAGAAAATCCACCGAGCGGCCAGTTCGGTGACGGCGATGCCGACGAGCACGGCGGCGACGACGCCGACGGCGAAGCTGGCGAACAACGGGTGTCGCATGGGCGGCGATACGACCGTGAGCGTGAAAACTATTCGTCGCTCGGGGGTGTCCGACCGCGACCCTCGCGGTCGGGCGTGAGGTTGCCGTGGCGGTCTATCTCCCCTGAGACGATACGGGTCGAGGAGATACGCTCGCCGTCTTCGGCGGGAATGTGCTCGACAACCTCGATACGGAGGGGTTTGAGGCCTTTCTCTTCGCGAATCTCGTTGACGCGCTCGCCGCCGCCCCGCGTCTCGGGCGAGACGATGAGGACATCGAAGCCTTCCTCGGTCGCGATGCCGGTCGGTTTGTCGAGTTCGCGGACCTCGAACTCGCGGTCGTACTCCTCGGCGAGCGGTCGGAGTTCGGCTTCGAGGTCGGCCTTGCGGTCGTCGAAGGGCCGGACGTAGCGGTCGACGTGTCGCGTCTTCGGCGCGAGTTCGTCGCTCGTGAGTCCGACCGTGACATCACCCAATTCGAACGCCCGCTCGAACAGCGCGAGGTGTCCATCGTGGACAGGGTCGAACGTCCCGCCCAGCGCGACGTGCATACTCTCGCGGTGGGTGCGGCGCGACTTAAGCGGGTCGGGTTAGCCTAACCGACCAACACCCGCGGAGCGAAGGCTCCCGAAATCGGGCGAGTCACCGCAGAAGCCGGCAGACCGCGGAGCTACTCCTCGTGGACCGTAATCGTGACCGGTTCGGTCTCGTCGGTGCGGTCGGTGCCGAGGTGTCGGTCGAGGTTGAACACGGCGTTCAACTGCTCTTGCACCTGCCCGGAGACGCCCTTCACGAGGTCGCTCGGCGCGATTGCGACGTACTCGTAGGGGTTGTTTCCCGCGCCGGAACTCTTCCGCTTGCGGCGCTCGACCGTCTCGTCGTCGGTGAGTTCGGCCAGCGCCTCCCGAACCGTACTGGGGTAGAGGCCGGTCCCCTCGGCGACTTCCTCACTCGTCGAGTGGGGGTGCTGTCGGAGGTAGACGTAGATTCGCGCGCGGGTCTCTGTGTCGAGAATCCACGCGAGCAGGTCCACCAACCCATCGTCGAACTCGGAGACGGCGCAGTCGGCCGCGCCACCCGAGTGTTCTTCGTCCGTCGACTCCGCGCTCCCCTCTGTGCTCTGGTCCGCAGACATTTGTGCTACGGCAAAGGTCAAAACTGGGGCGCTAAAAAATGTTTCCTGTCGGTCGTCGGCGTGCGACTCAGTCCAGCGTCAAGTGTTCGCACAGGGCGTCGAGCCCGGACTTCTCGTGAATCCGTCGCTGGACGGCGGTGCCGGGTTCGGCGTCGAGAAGCGACCGGAGGCCGTCGACGCCGAGGCGGTCGGACTCGCTTTCGACGAACGATTCGAGGCTCACGACGCCCTCGGAATCGGGAGCGATGAAGTCGGTGTCTCGGCCGTAGCGGGTCGCGCGCCACTTGTTCTCGTCGAGGAGTTCCCGGCGGACCGTCGTTCCCGATTCACCGGACTCGTAGCGGTCGGCGAGGTCCAACACGAGCGCGTGGACGTACTCGACGAAGTCGGCGACGCGTTCGGGGTCGGTCTGGGCGTCGGGGGTGCGGATTTCGACCGTCCCGTGGCCTGTGTGGGGGCGCACGTCGTACCAGAGTTCGCCCCGGTCGTCTATCGAGCCGTACTCGACCATCCGGCGCTCGAAGCGCTGGAAGTCCTCGAAGTCGTCGAAGGCGGTCGGCATGCCGGTGTTCGGGAGGTTCTCGAACACCTTGGCGCGGGCCGAGGCGAGGCCGGTGTCGAAGCCGTTCCAGAAGGGAGAGTTCGCAGAGAGCGCGAGCAGGGGCGCGAGATACCAGCGGAGTTCGTTGGCGACCCAGACGGCCTTGTCCGCGTCGTCGACGCCGACGTGGACGTGGAGGCCGGCGGTCGTGTTCCGATGTTGTGGGTACTGAATTCGGTCGAGCTGCGCCTGATACCGGGGCTTCGTCGCGTGGTCGAGTTCGCGCCACTTGGCGGCGGGGTGGAGCCCGGCCGCGGCGATGCGGTAGCCGTGGTCCGCGGCGTGGTCGACGAGCGCCTCGCGGACCGTCTCGACGGCCGCGCCGGCCTCGTCGGGGTCCTCGATGAGCGGCGTCTGCGTCTCGATAGTGAATTTGAACAACTCGTGGTCGAGCCGTCCGGCGAGCGGTTCGGGAGGCTCCGGTCCGTAGACTAAGTCGTCGATACCCGAGGTGGGGCGGCCGTCGGCATCGACGATATAGAATTCCTCTTCGACGCCGAGCGTCCCCATTCGGTCGAAGGCGTCCGCCGACCCTAGTTCCATCGCAACGGCGTAAGTTGCGCCGAATTAAAAACACCGTGGGAGCCGGCGAACGCGTCGCACGACCGCGGGCAAGCGAATCGGGCGATAATGACGGGCGAAAATCAGGTCTCTCGGAACGGTCGTCAGACGGAGCGATGACGGAACCGCCGCCGCCCGTCTACTTCGGCCGGGCGACGATACCGAGGTGGTCCGCGTGGAAGCGGTCGAGACGGGCTGTGTCGATGATTTCGTAGGCCGAGTCGAGTTCGGCGACCACGTCGTCGAACACGTCGTCCGGCTCGGCGGTCACGTCCTCGCTCCGCGCCTTGACGGCCATCAGGAGCCGACCGTCGTCCGCGAGGAACTGTCGGTTGCGGACAGCGACGGTCGCCTGCCCGCGGGTCGCCACGTCCATGACGAGGCAATCGATGCCGGATTCGACCACGTGCGCGTAGGATTCGGGGTCGCGCGCGTCCTTCAAGAGCGGAAAGAGATTGTCGCGGTCCTCGGCGACGCCGACGAGGTCGCGGACGGGGCGCGGCGCGAACTCCACGGCGTAGGTCGGCCCGGCGAAGTCGGCGACGTGCGAGACGGTGGTCCCCGAGGCGGCCCCGAGGTAGAGGACCGACTCGCCGCCGACGAGGCCGGTGTCCATGCCGAGTTCGAGCATCGCGCCGAGCTTCGAGCGCCCGGCGTCCCACGCGCGCCAGCCGTCGGAATCGACGGGTTCGCCGTAGACCTGCGCGCCCCGCGTCGAGAGGCGCTGTCGGCCGCCGAACGGCCGGCGTTCGACGCCTTCGGGAAGGTCGACATCGGCGTCGGCTGCGGAGCTATCGTCGCTCATTCGTCGGCCCCCTCGTCGGCGCGGGCGCGAATCGTCTCCATCCGGTCGGCGAGTTCGGTGTGTAGGTCCGACCGATAGTCGCCCGAGTAGTGGTCGATGCGTGCGGCGATAGAGAGCTTCCCGGCGAGCGCGCGGGCGGCCGACCCGCGGTCCTGCGGGCGCGTCCCGCGGACGAACTCGTGGGTGAAGATGACGCCGTGTTTGGGTGACGTGGCGCGACCCTTCAGGTGCGCGAACAGGGCGTCTTCTGCCCCGAGCACTTGGACCGTTCCGCTCGGCTTCTTGGCGAGGCTTTCGAGGCCACCAGCAAGCGCGATGAGCCGCGCCGCGAGGACCGGACCGGCCATCTCGGCGAGGTTCGGCGCGGCCGTGGGCGCGCGCTCCTCGATGAACGCCCGGAGGTCGTCGCGTTCGTCGAGCAGGTCCACCGCGCGGGTGGCGTAGGAGACGACGCGTTCTTCGGCTGCAGTCTTGGGGTTTCGTTCGGCGATGTCGCGGACGCCGTCGAGGCCGCGCGGGACGTCCTCGTAGAGCGTGCCGGCCCACTCGACGACCCGCTCGGCGAGTTCGTTCGCGGTCCGTTCGGCGTCGTCCATCGCGCGCACCGCGTGGGCGAGTTGCACGTCGTCGGAGCGCTCGCGCTCTGCGACGGCCTCGCTGGCGGCGGCGAGCGTCGCAGAGCGGAGTTTGGCGTAGTAGTCGGTCTCGTCGGCGGCGAACCCGGTATCGACGGCCTCGGCCGGCCAGTCGGCGGGGGCGGAGGCGCGGCCCGTTCGGACTCGCGTCGCCCCGGATTCGGGGTCGTCGGGGTCCGCGCCGGCGAACCATGCGTCTGTCATACTGGCGGATTGCGCCCCGTTCGGGTAAAAGGACACGGACCCGCGGGCGCGATTCCCCGCTCGTGGTTTCTGTGGTAAGTTTTAACACACCATGTCTCGTACGAATGTTCGATGGAACGCGCTTCGTACGTCTGTCGTGAGTGTCAAACGACCGTGAGCGCCGCGTCGTACCGTTCGACCTGCCCCGAGTGCAGCGGCGAACTGCGGCCCACGTCGGTAACGAGTCGCCGACGCGCCGGAGATTGAACGACGCGCGCGGGTCGTCCGACCCGAGCGCCGTCCGCTCGCTCGCAGTCACGACCGACGACCTCGTGACCGCCCTCGAGGCGAACCGCCGGGGCGACGACCCCGTCGTCCTCCGCGTCACCCCGCCGTTCTACGGGCGGATGCGAGCGCGAATTCACCGAACCGGCGGCGAGGCCTCGGACTACGCCGACCCCGAGCCGATACACCTCGACCCGCGGGTCTTCGTCGCCGACGACGCCCCCGCGTACCCCGAACCCGACGAGACGCGTCCGGAGCCCTACGAGGTCGAAGCGCACCACGAGCACCACACGAAGGCGGTCCGAGCGTGGCGCTCGGCGGTCCGCGACCACCTCCGCGAGGCCGTCGCGCTCCCGACGGACGACGGCCCACACGAGGTCGAAGTCAAGTACCTCGGCTGAGCGAACCACTTTTTCCGCGGGGGGCACACCGTAGCGACATGAGCACCGACGAGTACCGCCGCGGGACGGCGGTCGAGCGCGAGCGGCAGCAGAAACAGCGCCCGGCGCGCGGCCGCTACCGCGGGGTACTGCCGGTCATCTACGCCATCGGGTTCGTCATGTTCACCGGGGTCTCCCTGTACATCGGGCCCGAGCCGGCGTTCGCGGTGTACCTCGTCACGCACGTCTTCTACGCGGGACTGATTCGCGCCGATATCAAGTCGCTCCGTGGGCAAGGCATCAACTGGGGCGCGTCGCGGCACCTCTGGTTCGGCGCGGCGTTCGCGCTCCCGTTCGTCGCGCCCGCCTACTACCTCTACAGCGGCCGCGTGCTTCGCCGCGAAAACGAGTCGCGGAACCTCGACGACTGAGGCGAAAACCGCGGACCGCTCGGAGAGTCGCGCAGAGTCGGTCGCCGCCGCGGCCACCGAACTTATACCCGGCGAGGGAAAATGGCGGGGCAATGACTTCCAGACGCGTAGTCGCGGTGCTCGCGCTCGCCGCGCTCGTGCTCACGAGCGGCTGTATTGGCTTTCTGACGGGCGAGGAGACCCTGACGTTCGAGTCGGAGCCGGCCACGACGGACGCGACCGTCGCCGAGAACGCCGGCTACGAGACGAACGGGACCGAGACGTTCGCGGTGAACCGCACGCTCTCGTTCGGCGGACAGGAGCGCCAAATCGCCGCCAGTAACCACATCACGACGTACGAGAAGACGCTGGACCTCGGCTTCTTCGGCGAGGCCAAACTCGGCTCGTTCAGCGTCATCTCGACGCCCGCGGTCGAGGTTGCGGGCCAGCCGCGGAACCCCATCGGCGACTACTCGAACGACGATCTCATCCGCCTCGTCGACAACCAGTATCAGGGCCTCAGCGACGTTGAACCCGTCAGCTCTCGCAACGTCCAGATGCTCGGGCAGACCACCAACGTCACGAAGTACAGCGCCACCGCCCGGTTCGGCGGCCAAGAAGTCGACGTGTACGTCCACGTGACGAAGGTCCAGCACAACGAGGACTTCGTCATCGCAATCGGGCTGTACCCCCAACAGCTCGACGGCGAGGAGGAGAACGTCCTCGAACTGATTCGCTCGGTCGAACATCCGTCTGAAGCGTAAGCCGCTTCGGGGGAGCCTTTTTCTCGTCGCCGCGGGTCGATGGTTCCATGACTCGCGTACGAACCGCAGGTATCGCGGTGACGGCGCTCGGCGTCGTCGGCTACGGCGTCGGGGTGTTCGTCTCCTATCCGGGGCGGGCGTTCTCGGTGACGGCCGTCATGGTCGGCATCACGCTCTGGGCCATCGGGGGTGACGTGCGGTGATTTCGGCGCTCGTCTACGGCGACGACGGCGTGTCGGCCTACGAAGAGACCGCGTTGGACGCGGCGCGCGACGCCGAGGGGACCACGTGGGTTCGTGCGACCGCCGCGGAGGAGTTCGAGCGCGTCGCCGAGGCGTTCGGCGTCCACCCGCTTTCGGTCGAGGACGTTCGGAACGACGCCCGTCCGAAGGCCGAGGAGTACGACGAGTACACGTTCGTCGTCGTCCGGGTGGCGACGCTCCGCGCCGGCGAACAGGTGTTCGAAGAGGAGGTCCAGACCAGACCCGTGGGACTCTGCTTCGGCGACGACTGGCTCGTGACGCTGACGCGCCGGGAGTTGGAGCCGATAAACTACGTGTGGAACGCCATCGAGCGGGAAGAGCCGCGGATGCTCCGGTTCGGCCCGGATTTCGTGGCCTACCGCGTCATCGACCGCATCGTCGACGAGTACTTCGGGCTGTTGGACGAGGTCGGCGAGGAGATCGAACTCATCGAGGACAGCATCTTCGAAGGGCCCGACCCGGAGGTGCTCGAAGGGCTGAACGCCGTTCGACGCGACCTGCTGTCGTTCCGGAAAACAGTGTGGCCGACCCGCGAGGCCGTCGGCGTGCTCGCCCGCGGTGACCCCGACTACGTCCGCGAGACGACGGAGAAGTACTACCGCGACGTGTACGACCACCTCGTCGAGTTGGTCGACCTGACCGAGACGTACCGCGACCTCGCGCGCGGCGCGCGTGACATCTACCTCAACACCCTCTCGCAGTCGACGAACGAGGTGATGAAGACGCTCACCGTCGTCGCGACCATCATCCTCCCGCTCACGCTCGTCGTCGGCGTCTACGGCATGAACTTCGACCCCGGCGCGTCGGCGTTCAACATGCCCGAACTCGGGTGGGCCTACGGCTACCCGGCGACGATGCTCGGGATGGCGCTCGTCTCCGTGGTCCTCCTCGTCTACTTCCGACGGGAGAACTGGCTCTGAACGACGAAAGAGATATACTACCCGATTAATCACGTCTGACGCTCGGTTCTCGTCGGCTCGATGACGACAAAGCGCCCACATCATGCGATTGACCCGCATGACCTCGGCGAAAAGTTTATATGCTTTTCGGACTTACTGATGGTAAGGCCAGTCCAAGCCGGATTATTCTTTCGTCTTCTGTGGTCTTCCCGGCCGAGACGTATCCGCGCCTTCCACCCCACCATGAGCGACACCACAACCACCCGAACCTACAGTACCGACGCAAAGGCCCGGGACGTCCGTCCCCGCGAGTCCGAGCGAGACGAAAAACAGCAGGACGAAGCGCAGGTGTGCCCGGAGTGTAGCGGCAACCTCGTCACCGACGAGGAACACGGCGAGACGATTTGCGAGGAGTGCGGCCTCGTCGTCGAGGACACCGTAGTCGACCGCGGCCCCGAGTGGCGCGCGTTCGACTCCGCCGAGCGCGACAGCAAGTCCCGCGTCGGCGCGCCGACGACGAAGATGATGCACGACAAGGGGCTGTCGACCAACATCGGCTGGCAGAACAAAGACGCCTACGGCAAGTCCCTCTCGCCGCGCCAGCGCGAGCAGATGCAGCGGCTCCGCACGTGGAACGAGCGGTTCCGCACCCGCGACTCCAAGGAGCGCAACCTCAAGCAGGCGCTCGGCGAAATCGACCGCATGGCCTCGGCCCTCGGTCTCCCGGAGAACGTCCGC
Source organism: Haloferax sp. Atlit-12N (assembly GCF_003383095.1). Lineage (NCBI taxonomy): Archaea > Methanobacteriati > Methanobacteriota > Halobacteria > Halobacteriales > Haloferacaceae > Haloferax > Haloferax sp. Atlit-12N. Next base: position 68,126 of record NZ_PSYW01000005.1, on the reverse strand, counting down.
GAGACCGCCTCGGTCATCTACCGCCGCGCGCTCAACGACGACCTGCTCCCCGGCCGCTCCATTGAGGGCGTCGCCACCGCGGCGCTGTACGCGTCGGCCCGGATGGCGGGCACTCCCCGTTCGCTCGACGAACTGGAGAAGGTCTCGCGCGTCGATAAGATGGAGCTCACCCGAACGTACCGGTACGTCGTCCGCGAGCTGAAGCTCGAAATCAAGCCCGCCGACCCCGAGCAGTACGTCCCGCGGTTCGCCAGCGAACTCGGCCTCTCCGACGAGGCCGAGCGGCAGGCCCGTCAGCTCCTCCGCGACGCGAAGGAGACGGGTATCCACTCCGGCAAGTCGCCGGTCGGCCTCGCCGCCGCCGCCGTCTACGCCGCGGCCCTCCTCACCAACGAGAAGGTGACCCAAAGCGAGGTCTCGACGGTCGCAGACATCTCCGAAGTCACCATCCGCAACCGCTACAAGGAGCTGCTCGAAGTCCAAGACGGCACGCTGTTCGCGTAAGCGCTCGGTGGGCTCGGTGGCCAGTACTTTTTCTCGGTCGTGCCAGACCGTAACAACATTTATCCGCATCCCCGGAGCATATACGGGGTATGGTTGAAGCGTTCGTCCGGCTCTTGTGCCCCGAATGTGGAAAGGACTGGGAGACGAATCCGACCGACCTCCCCGCTCACCGCGACAACTACTCGTGTCAGGGATGCGGTGCGACGCGGCGCACGGCTGAGTTCATGCGGACGGAGCGCGACCTCCAGACGCTCAAACAGTTCGAGTAGCGAGGAGTGAGAGAGGAACCGCCTCCGGCACGGGGCGGCCTCGCGGGACGTTTGCTTTTTAGATGTCGGGAATCGCCGAGAGCGCGCCGCACGCGTCGCACTTCAACACCTCGGCACCCTGTTCGGTGACGAGTTTCGTGTCCGGCGACCCGCACTCGCTACACAGCACGAACGACTCGACGTACTCGTCGAGCGCGTCGGCGATGCGGCGCTGGCGGAACTCGCCGGTGAAGCGCGCGCGACTTCTGTCGTCGATTTGGGCGCTCGTCCCCAACTCCGTCTGGAAGAACTTCAGGACGTGCGCCGCCTCGCGCGCGAGCCGGTCGTGGGTCGCCGCGAAGTTCTCGTAGACCGTGACGTTCCCCTCCTGGCGGACCGTCGGCTCCGGGACGCTGAAGCGGTCGCCGCCTTCCGCGACGTCCGGCGACTCCGAGAGCGCGCGGTCCAGTTGGTCGTCGTAGTCCATGCGCGACAGTACGCGCACGCCGGGGTAAAATTCTCACGACCCCCGGCGCGCGCGACCGGCGCTCGGCGCGCGCCCTACATAGCTATATAAACTACTCGTGAGATTCGGCCGGCGATTGCTATCGACGGGGCGAAACAACAAACGAATTGAAAACGGTCGAACACGAAATTTCCGCTGAGACCCCCATAATCGGCGGTTTAAGGGAGTCGGATGCTAACGTGACTCAAGATAATACTATATCCCTCCGGTCTCAAGCCGTGGTTGCTCATGAAGAAGCAGGAACTCATCCACCTGCACGGTCTGCTCGCAGAAGTCCACACCCAGATTGAGGCCTGGGAGGACGAGGAAATCAGTCTTGTCGAGTACAACGAACTCGGCGTACGACCGACATCCATCCACAAGTCCAAAACGGACCACAAAGCAGCCGTGTTTAAACTGGCGAAAGGTATCACCGGAGCGATGCACGAGGCCGAACCAGAGCCGCTCGCACCGCAAGCCGACTGAACCGAGAAAAGAAACGCGTTCTCCTCTACGACCCTACACATCCGAGAGCCACCGCGCTGTTCTCTCGCGCGACAACACTCCCGAGCAACCGCCGTGCTGAACCGATGGATGAGTTCCACGCACGGGCAGAAACAGCGATTAAACGAGACTGAGGCGTCGTCACGAGCTTTTGATAGAGCTGAGACGCCCCCTCGGCGACGAGAATAGGTCGTGCTTCAGCGGTCGTCGACGAGGTCGTCGAAGTCGACAAGCGTGTCGTCGTCGGACGCGCCGGTCTCGGCGCGGGTGTCTCCTTCGCCGTCCGTCTCGACTGACTCGTCGTCGACTCGTTCGACCGACAGCACCTTCAGCGGAATATTTTCGAGACGTTGGCCGATCTCCTTGCGGGCGATTCGCGAGGCGTGTTCCTCCTGTTCGACGTTGAAGACGGTCATCTCCAGTTCGAGGGCGACGAGCGCCTCGTCCGCGGCGATGAACGCGGGGGGGAGTTCCTCGCCGCCGGGCGAGGTGCGAGCGCCCATGCTAATCTCGACGTACTTCAGGTCGGGATTGAGCATCTCTCCGGTCTTCGAGATGGCGATGCGAATCGCCTCGTCAACGGTTTCCACGTCGTACACCGGGACCGCGGCCTCGACGACGACTCTGCAGTCCATGGTTACGATGAGGTTGTGTGCCGAAGGCTATCAACCTTCTTGCCACCGCGTCTCGTGGCGCTCACTCCCCGCCTGAGCGGAGGTAGTGAAACACGTACGTCTGGGTGTAGCCGGCGTAGCGACCGCCGAGGCGCTCGCGGATGGCCCGCGAGGTGTCGGCGTAGTTCCCCCGGTCGCAGTCGGGGTAGTGCTCCTCGATGGCCGACCGAATCCACGTGTCGAGCGGGACGGCTTCGAGGTAGTCGAGCGAGAACAGGAGGACGCAGTCCGCGACCTTGTCGCCGACGCCGACGAACGTCGTCAGGAAGTCACGGGCGTCCTCGTAGTCGCGGCCGCGGGCCTCGGCGGGCGTCGCCTCGCCCGTGGCGACCATCTCGGCCGTCCGCCGGACGTAGGGCGCGCGGTAGCCGAGGCTGAGGTCGCGCAGTTCGTCCTCCGTGGCCTCGGCCAGTCGCTCGGGCGTCGGGTACGCGAAGTACGTCTCGCCGTCGAACTCGACGCGCTCGCCGTAGGTCTCTCTGAGCCGCGACTGCATCCCGAAGATGCGCGAGACGCGCATCTGTGCCGAGCAAATAAAGGAGACGAGACAGCCGAACGGCGGGTCGCGGACGAGTCGCATGCCCGGATACGCCTCGTAGGCCCGCCGGACCAGCGGTTCGTCGGGCATCTCCGAGACGATAGAATCGAGGTCGTCGTCGAGGCGGAGCAGGTGGGTGAGAAGCGGGACTGCGTCGAGGTTCGACTCCCACTCCAGCGCGCCGTCGGTCTGGCGGACCCTGACGACGGCGGACTCGTCGGAGACGCCGTCGAGCGGTGGGACGACCGTCTGGTACCACGCGTCGCCGCCGTGGGCCGCGTCGCGCTCGTACATCCGGCCGTCGGGGCGGTCCCAGAGGTACGACTGACCGCTCTCCAGCGTCGATTGGAGGTCGAACGCTCCGTCGAGGCTCGCGAGGTCGATGACACCCGTCTCCATCGCTTCGACGTTGGGCGCGGGGGATTTGCGGGTTTCGATGCCGGCGGACGAGGTGGGTCAGTGACGAATCGGGGTGGCGACGAGCGAGGCGCGCCGCGTCGGGCCGCGTCGGGCCGCGTCGGGTCGCGTCGCGCTCAGCGGTTGCGACTCACCGGGAAGCTAACGCGGTCCGGGTGGTCGCCCAGTCGGTCGAGGATGCGCTCGTACAGCCGGTTTTTGACGCGCTGGGCGCGGGTCGGCGGGACGAGCACGCGGAGACGGAAGACGACCCACGACTCCTCCTGTGCGACGTTGACAGTCGGGCCGTCGGCCACGTCGAGGTCCAGCGGCGACTCGCGGAGTCTGTCTCGGTAGCGCTTCATCGCGGCGTCCATATCGTCGCCGAGCTCCTCGTCCGCCACGTCCAAGAGGAGTTGGCGGACGAACGGGAGGTCCGTCTCGTAGGACACCTGCACCGGCACCTCGGTCCAGACGCGGTCGAACAGCGCGCCGTAGTTGACGACCTCAGAGGAGAGGACGAGCGAGTTCGGGACGGTGACGGTCCGGCCGGACGGCTGGTTCGACGCGAGGGTGCCGCCGGTCTCCCAGAGCGTCGTGACGAGGAAGTCGACCTCGGCCACGTCGCCCGAGACCGAACCGATGTTGACGCGGTCGCCGACCGAGTACGGCCGCTTGACGAGGATGTAGAACCAGCCGATGAAGGAGAGAATCGGCTGTTGGAGCGCGAAGGTGACGGCGAAGCCGATGACGCCGAAGGAGACCAACACGCCGAGCCACTGGTCCGTGAACGCCCCGAGGACGCCGACCAGCGCGACGCCGCCGAGGGTGAGTCGGAGGACGTTCCGAACGTCGTGGGCCCGGCGGCGGTCGGCGATGCGCCCGACGAAGAACGCGGCGAGAAACCGATAGACGCCGTAGGCGACGAGCGCGACCGCGGCGGCAGACAGCCCCTTCGAGAGGAGCAGGTCGGCGTTGGGGACGGCGAACTCCGAGAGGGGGGTCGTCGCGCGGACGAGCGCCGAGAGGACCGCGGCGAGAAGCCCGGCGGCGAACGCGCCGAGGCCGAGGCGGCGAGACATACCGTTGCCGTCGGGTGGGCGACTGAAAAAGGTGTAGTCGAACCGAGGCGAGGGTCGGCGGCCTCAGTTGCGGATGTGGAGGTCCGTGAGGTTCGCGAGGCGGTCGGCGACGCCGTCGTCGAGGCCCTCGCGGGTGACGCGCCACTCCCAGTTACCGGTCTGCGTGCCGGGGGTGTTGAAGCGGGCGTCGGAGCCGAGGCCGAGGAGGTCTTGGGTCGTCGTGAACGCGAGGACGGACGCGGAGTTCCAGACGGCGTCGATGATAGACCAGTGAATCTCCGAGCCGTCCGCGCCGATGTTGTAGTGGAGGCAGTCGCGGGTGCGGTCGTCGAGGTCGCGGTAGTAGCCGACGAACGTGTCGGTGTCGTGGGTCGAGGTGTAGGCGACGGAGTTCTCCGGGTAGTGCATCGGCTGGTACATGTCGCCCTCGCTGCACCAGTCGGCGTACTGCGGGACGCGCATGCCGGGGAAGGCGAACCGGTCGCGGAGGTCGACGAGCGAGGCGTCGAGGAAGCCGAGGTCCTCGACGATGAAGGGGAGGTCGCCCAGTTCGCGCTCGACCGTCTCGAAGAAGTCGTGGCCGGGCGCGTCGCGCCACTCGCCGTCGCCGGGGTCGTCGGAGTCGGCGTCGATGGCCCAGAACTCGTCGAAGCCTTTGAAGTGGTCGATGCGGGTCACGTCCACGAGGTCGAACAGGCGACGGAGGCGGTCGAGCCACCAGCCGTAGCCGTCCTCGCGGAGCGTCTCCCAGTCGTACAGCGGGTTGCCCCAGCGCTGGCCGGAGTCGTTCGGGTTCGGCGGGACGCCGGCGACGACGGCGGGTTCGTTCGACTCGGTGAGGTCGAACGCCTCGGGGGCGGCCCACACGTCGGCGCTGTCGAGCGCGACGTAGATGGGGAGGTCGCCGACGAGGGTGACGCCCTTCTCGTCGGCGTAGTCGGCGAGGGCGCGCCACTGTTCGTCGAAGCAGAACTGGACGAACTCGCGGTAGCGAATCTCGTCGGCGCGCGCCTCGCGGGCGTCGGCGAGCGCGTCGGGGTCGCGGGTCTTCAACTCGGTCGGCCAGTCTATCCACGCCCGCTGGAACTCGTCTTTCAGGGCGGCGAACAGCGCGTAGTCGTCGAGCCAGCCGGCCTCGCGCTCGCGGAAGGCGTCGAAGGCGGCGCGGTCGTCCTCGGTGGCCTCGGCCTCGAAGCGGTCGAAGGCGGTGCGAAGCCGCGAGCGCTTGTACTCGCCGACGCGCTCGTAGTCGACCGCGTGGGGGTCGAAGTCGGGGACGGGTTCAAGGTCGTCGTCGGTGAGCCAGCCGCGAGCGACGAGGTCGGTGAGGTCGATGAGAAGCGGATTACCGGCGAACGAGGAGGTCGATTGGTACGGCGAGTTCGCCATGGCCGGCTCCGTCGGCCCGAGGGGGCAGAACTGCCACATCGACTGTTCGGCGTCGGCGAGGAAGTCCACGAAGGCGCGCGCGCCGTCGCCGAGGTCGCCGATGCCGTGAGGCCCCGGGACCGAGGTGACGTGCATGAACACCCCGCTCTGTCGAGAAAGTCGCATACCCACAGGGTCCGCGTGCGACCCAATTGGTACTTTGGGTCGAAACAGCGGGCAGACGAAGAGACCGCGAGCGCGGGGACAGAGTCCGGCTCACCCCGCCGACGCCGTCACAGTTGTGCTAGCAAATCGCACGAAACCGGCCGCGAGCGGGCGTCACTCGCGCTCGTCTCAACAACACTTATTCTCCCCCGTCCGTTCCGTGCGCGTATGAGTGATATCGCTGTCATCCTCCCCGACGGGACGGAACTCTCCGTCGAGGAGGGTGCGACGGTGCGAGACGCCGCGTTCGCAATCGGCCCCGGCCTCGGCAAGGACACCGTCGCCGGCGTCGTCGATGGCGAACTCGTGGACAAGGAGACGCCGCTCCACGACGGCGCGGACCTCGTCATCGTCACCGACCAGTCCGACGAGTATCTGGACGTGCTCCGCCACTCGGCGGCCCACGTCTTCGCGCAGGCCCTCCAGCGGCTCCACCCCGAGGCCAAGCTGACCATCGGCCCGTGGACGGACGACGGCTTCTACTACGACGTGACGAGCGTCGACCTCGAACAGGAGGACCTCGAAGCCATCGAAGACGAGATGCGCGACATCATCGAGGAGGACCTCGACATCGAGCGCGTCCTCGTCGACCGCGAGGAGGCCCTCGAAAAGTACGCCGACAACCCCTACAAGCGCGACATCCTCGAAGAGGAGGCCGCCGGCGACGACGAGCTTTCGTTCTACCAGCAGGGCGAGTTCGAGGACCTCTGTAAGGGGCCGCACGTCGAATCGACGGGCGAAATCGGCGCGGTCAAGCTCCTGAACATCTCCGCGGCCTACTGGCGCGGCGACGAGGAGAACGACACGCTGACGCGGGTGTACGGGACGGCGTTCGAGTCCGAGTCCGACCTCGAAGAGTTCCTCGACATGCGCGAGGAGGCCAAAGAGCGCGACCACCGGAAGCTCGGACAGGAGCTGAACCTGTTCGCCATCGACGAGACGACGGGACCGGGCCTGCCGCTGTACCAGCCCAACGGCAAGCGCATCCTCGACGAACTCGCGGACTACGCGAAACAGCTCAACCTCGACGCGGGTTACGACCCCGTCGAGACGCCCCACCTGTTCCGGACGGAACTGTGGAAGAAGTCGGGCCACTACGAGAACTACGTGGACGACATGTTCCTCCTCGACGTGAACGACGAGGAGTACGGCCTGAAGCCGATGAACTGCCCCGGTCACGCGACCATCTTCGACCAGCAGTCGTGGTCCTACCGCGACCTGCCGGTGCGCTACTTCGAGGACGGGAAGGTCTACCGGAAAGAGCAGCGCGGCGAGCTGTCGGGCCTCTCGCGCGTCTGGTCCTTTACCATCGACGACGGCCACCTGTTCGTCCGCCCCGACCAGATTGAGGACGAAATCAACCTCATCATCGACAACATCCTGTCGGTGTTCGACACGTTCGGACTGGACGCCGAAGTCGCGCTCGCCACGCGCCCCGAGAAATCCGTCGGCAGCGACGAAATCTGGGAGCAGGCGGAGACGCAACTCCGCGCGGTGCTCGACGACAGCGGCATCGACTACGGCATCGAGGCCGGCGACGGCGCGTTCTACGGGCCGAAAATCGACTTCGCGTTCAAGGACGCCCTCGGTCGCAAGTGGGACGGCCCGACGGTCCAACTCGACTTCAACATGCCCGACCGCTTCGACCTCACCTACACGGGCGAGGACAACGAGGACCACCAGCCGGTGATGATTCACCGCGCGCTCTACGGCAGCTACGAGCGCTTCTTCATGGTCCTCATCGAGCACTTCAACGGTAAGTTCCCGTTCTGGCTCGCGCCCGAGCAGGTCCGCATCCTGCCCATCTCGGACGACCAGATGGGCTACGCGAAGAAGCTCCAGTACGAACTCGGCGACTTCCGCGTCGACATCGAGGACCGCTCGTGGACGCTCGGCCGGAAGATTCGCGAGGCCCAGACCGACCGCGTCCCGTACATGGTCATCGTCGGCGGCGACGAGGAAGAAGACGGAACCATCTCCGTCCGCGACCGCAAGGAGCGCGAGGCCAAGGACGTGAGCGTCGAGGCGTTCCGCGACCACCTCCAGAGCGAATACGACGAAAAGCGCCCCGAGCCCGACTTCCTCGCCGACGAGGAGTGAGGGCCCCAGCAGTCAGGCAGTAACTGATTCTCTGTTCCGGCGGTTCCGCGCCGCCGCGTCCAACTCTCGCCGGACCGTCGTCCGGAACGACTCGTCTCTGATGAGGTTCGCGAGCACGCCGAAATGTCCGCAGTCCCACTCGCGGCGGTTCGGCCGCGGAACGCCCCACTCGTCGAGGAGCGCGCGGGCCGTGGACGCGGGAGCCATCTCGTCACGAGTCCCGACGAACGGGAAGACGCGTTCGGGCGCGAGACACGGGTCTTTCGGCGGGTTCAACAGCGGTGCGAACTCGTGGAGCGCCTCGCCGGTCCAACCGGCCGCGTCGAGCGCGTCGTCGATATCGAGCAGTTTCGTGAGGCCGCCAGCGAGGAGCGTCTGGTCGACAGCGCCGGGCATCCCCGCGGGGAACAGCAGGTCGGGGCGCATGGACTCCGGCCAGTCGCCGCACCGACCGCCGACGTGGAGCGCGACGGTGCCGCCGAGGCTGACGCCGCCGACGCCGACGACCGGCGCGCCCTCTGTCCGCGCCCAGTCGATGAGGACGGCGGTCTCCAGCGCGGCCGCCGAGTAGAGCGTGAACAGGCCGACGGGCGCGCGGGCGATGTAGGGTTCGCCGCTGTACCGACCGAGTAGCTCGCGGCGGCCGTGCCACGGTGCGTCGGGGAGGATGACCCGGTAGCCCTCGGGGGCGAGCGCGCGGGCGACGTACTCCTCTTCGGGCCAGTAGGTGAGTTGGTCGTCGAACATCCCCCACCCGGAGTGGAAGACGAGCGTCGGCAGGTCGTCGGCGGCGTCGACGGGTTCGTACACCCGCGCAGTCGCCCGGTCGCTGAGGTGCGGCGAGGGCGACCGGAAGCGAAGCAGGTACTCGACGGTTCCCGGACCACGGACGGTCGCGGAGCGCTCGACCCGGGGGAACTCCTCGGCCGCGCTCGACTCGGCGAAGCCGTACAGCCGCTCCGGTTCGGCGAGTTCGTGGTGCCAGCGAGTCCGCGCGTCCTCGGGCGAAGGAATCTCGAACTTCACCGGCGGCACGAGGTGTTCCTTCGAGAGGAACCCGAAGATATCGGTGGGTTTAGCCCGCCGTTCCGACACTTCTCGGCGCTCGCGCTCGACGGCGACGCGCTCGTCGGGGGTGGACTCGTTGTCCCCCCAGAAGACGCTGTCCCAGCGCTCCATCGTCTCGTCGTACGCGCCGCGGAGGCGGGCGTACTGCGCGAGGGCGCGCTCGATTCGGTCGTGGAGGTGCGGCGCGGGTGGTGCGCCGACCTCGCGGAGGAACGCTTCCGGGCCCTCCGAGAGCGCGACGTCGGCCGCGGCGCGAGCGCGGACGACACCGAACTCGCGGGGAAGCGAGCGAGTCTTGAACGCCTCGAACGGGCGCGAGGTCAACAATCGGCCGGCGGGCGAGGTGAGCAACCGGTGTACCGCCGGGGTTTCGAGGTGGTCCATGCCGTGTGATACGAGTGACAGGATAATGACCCTAGGCCCGCGTGTCAGAGCGTGAGAACGGTCGGAGCCGCGGGGCGGCTACTGACGTGCCGGCGACCGCGAGACCGGCAGAGAGTCTGAACGCGTATCCCGCCGGCGCGAACGCGAGAAGCGCGAGGCACGGGTCTCAGATGGGAGCGTAGCCGAGGTTGTCAGCGACGGTGCTCCGAAGCGACATGAAGCGTCGTTCGGCCGCCGAAGGCCAATAATTTGTGGCCACCGGTTCGGAGAGCAGAACCAGCCACTCGTCGTCGTAAATCAGATACTGCGATACGAAATGCCGTTCCGCGAGGACCGAGTCGTGCGATTGGAAACGGAAGACAGTCGAGTGAGTAGCAGGGAGGGGCGAAACAGAGACGGGGCGACGCTCAGGCCGAGTTGAACCGCCACCGCGTCGCGTCGGCGGGAAAGCCGGACCACGCCAGCACGCGCTCGGGTCGAATCCGAAACACCGGCGTCCCGTGACGAATCCCGTACTTCGCCTCGTAGGCGTCGTCAATGCGGGCGAGGGTGGCCTCGTCGGCGGTTTTCTCGTCCAGTCGCTCGGCGACGCCTTCGAGGATGACCACGTCGGTCCCGCTTTCGGTGTGGACCACGAGACGAGGGTCGAGCGCGAGGTTCCTGACCCATCTGGTCCGCTCGCCGCCGCCGCAGTAGAACGCGCCGTCGACCCAGACGCCCCAGACCGGGCGGGCGTGCGGTCGGCCGTCGGGCCGGGTCGTCGTGACCCAGAACACCTCGTCGTCGGCGAACGCGGTTTCGACGACGCGCCACTCCAGAAGTCCGTCGTCCGACTCGGGAATGCCGTAACTCGCTTCGGTCTCCGGGCGGTCGCGAGTCGTCGCGGGCGGCGCGTCGTCAGGCATGAGAGAAAGAGTGGCCGCGAGAGATTAAGCGCGAAGTCCTGCCCTACCACGTCGTGAGCGCGTCGGTTCCGTGGGACCACGTCAGGGCCGCGAGGAAGGCGAGGACGCCGGTGATGGCCGACGCACCGCCGACGAAGAACACCCACTCCATGCCGACTTCGGCCATGAGGTAGCCGCCGAGAAGGGGCGCGACGACGCTGCCGGGCCGCCAGAGGAGTTCGCGGATGCCGAAGCTACTGGCGACGCCCGCGCCGCCGGAGCCCTCGTCGGCGAACAGCGCCATGCTGGCCGGTTCGCGGAGGCTGTCGGCGACGCCGAGCAGACCAGCGAGACCGACGAGCGGGAGGAAGGCGGGCGAAAGCGGACCGAGGAAGGGAAACGCCGCGGGGAGCGCGAGCGCCTCGCCGACCGCGGGCGAGAAGGGAACGGCGAGCGCGATGAGACCGTAGAGGCCGCCGCCGACAAAGACGAACCGCGCCCGGCCGTACGCGTCGGAGATTCGGCCGGTGTAGGGTTGACAGAGCATGTTGGTGAACTTCTCGGCGACGACGGTCGCGGCGACGGCGATGCCGCCGTATTCGAGGCCACCGGAGGCCGCCGACACGCCGGCGTAGATGGGAACCCACGTCCGGACGAGGGTGACGGCGACGGCGTACTGGACGCGGAACGTCGCCATCGTCAGAATGCGCTCGTTGAGCGCGAGGTCCGTGAACGGAAAACCGTGGACGCGGGTCTCGTCCGGGGGGAGAAACACCCAGATGGCGACGACGGCGATAGTGAGGAGAATCGTGATGACGATGAAGATGGGCGTGAAGCCGAACAGGTCGTAGAGGATACCGGCGCTGATGCTCCCGAGGATTGAGGCCGCGAAGCGGGCGGCGTTCGCCTTTCCGATATGGTTCGCGCGCGTCCCCTCGCGGGCGAGTTCGCCGACGAGCGCGAGCGACATCAGCCCCGCGCCGGTGACGGCGACGCCCTGCGCGGCCCGCACGAGAATAAACGAGAGACTGGAGTCGACGAGCGGGAACGCGGCGTAGACGACTGCACCGAGGCCCACCGTCCCCGCGAGCACGAGACGTTTGTCGTAGCGGTCGCCGGCCCACGACAAGGGCACGACGGCGACGGTCTGAGCGAGCGTGAAGCCGGTGGTGAACATCCCGATGACGAACCCGCGAGAGAGGGAGAAGCCACCGAGCGCGAGTCCACCGAGCGCGAGTTCGGGGACGACGACCGCACCCGGGTCGAGTTCGTTAATGTACTTCGGGAGGAGCGTGACGAGCGTGATGAACCCGAAACCGCCGGCGAACCGAGTGAGATACAGCGTCCAGAATCTGAGACGGGTGCGGTCCATGGGCTGTGTGCGGCCAACCGGCGAAAAGAAGTTCCGGAACCGGCCGTCGCCGAAGCGACCTAAAGCCCCGTCCGATAGCGGCGGTTACCTTTATCCTTCACGATGAGTGACATCTACTATGGAACTGGTGGGTGGAGAGATGGCGGCGAGGGGTGTTGAGACACGCCTCATCAGAGTAGAGCGAGAGATGAACGACCACGGGGCGATGACCGTCCGCGTGGTCGAGACCGGAGAGTTGCGCACCGTGGTGGCGTGTGCGACTTCTGACCTGCGGGAGCGACTCGCCTCGGCGACGAGCGGGTCGGAGTTCCCCCTTCGACTCGCGGCGTCGCCCGGCCGCGGGAACTCGTGGGTCGCACTCGGTCGGTGAAATCAGGAGTCGAACAGGAGTTTCGCGCCGACCGCGAGGCTGCCGAAGAGCGCCACGAGCACCGCGCCAGCGACGACGTCGGCCCCGAACAGCACGCCGAAATCCGGGGTGAGAACGGCGACGAACCGGTCGGGGTCGAAGTGCTCCCCGACGCCCATGGCCAGTCCGAAGACGACGGCGACGAGAAGCGTGATGAAGACGAGGACCAGTTCGGTCCTGTCGCTCTGGTTCATACTCGGTAGCGTTCGGAGCAGGGTATAAAACACCCGGCGGTGACGAGCGGGTCGGCAATCCGACACGAACGGCCGAGACGGAGTCTCGACTACCGGAGTAAGTCTGCGATGAAGGAAGTGGGCCGGACGCGATTTGAACAACCTCTCGCGCCGGATATGCTTCGCATAGGCGCTCGATGGAACAGAGGCTCGCCGGGAGTGCTGAGCATGAGGCCCAATCATGCGACAACAACAGGAACTCAAACCCATCGAGCCGGGAGAAGCGAAAGAATGGTATCTCGAAAACCGACGCGGTGAGATTGCCGACGCGACGTATCAAGCACACAAGTACCGCCTTTCGCCGTTCGTTGAATGGTGCGACGGAGAAGGCATAGACAACCTGAATCACGTCAGCGGTCGGCACTTCCACAAGTACAAGAAATGGCGTCGTGAGAAAGGCGACTGCAAGAAGGTCACAATGGCGACGCAACTGAGTACCCTCAAGGTGTTCATCAAGTTCTGCGAGTCCATTGACGCCGTCCAACAGGGAATGTCGGAATACATCGACCCACCGACGATGAAGAACAAAGAAGACGTGAATGACGACTTCGTTGACGCCGAAACTGCCGAGACAATCCTCCGGTACAATCGGAAGTACAACTACTCTCACAGAGGCCACGTCATCTTTGAACTGCTCTGGCACACGGGGATGCGGAACGGCGCACTCCGTTCTCTCGATGTAGGCGACTTCCACCCTGACGACCGCGCTCTCGAAGTCCAGCATCGACCAGACGAAGATACGCCGTTGAAGAACGGGAAGGAAGGAGAGCGAGTGGTTTCGCTCAAACCGAAGGTAAACGAGATAGTACAAGACTATGTCGAACATCATCGAATCCCGAAGGAAGACGAATACGGACGTGAACCACTCCTAACGACTCGTCAAGGTCGAATCTCGAAGGGTGCAATCCGAAGTGCGTGCTACCGAGCAACCCGACCGTGCAAATACGGGCTTGGGTGTCCACACGACCGCGACCCCGAGACTTGTGACGCCGCAAACTCCTATCACGCCGCATCGAAGTGTCCATCCTCTCACGCCTCCCACTCGCTTCGCAAGGGAGCGATTACCCACGCCCGACGAATGGACATACCCATTGACGCCGTATCTGAACGCATGGACGTGAGTGCTGACGTGCTGAAGAAGCACTACGACAAACGGACGAAGAAGCAAGAGATGGAAACGCGACGGGGCTACTTCGACAATATCTAAGGAAGGTTTCCACTCAGCGATTCTTCTTCTCTTCTGAATTGTGTGGGTCAGCGCATCGAGGCGTGGGGAAGAGACAACCGACTCGATGCATCGGAACACATAGTTAGAACATTGACCGGCGTGGGTGAGCGCGTATTTGGTAACTCCGTCTGCGAAATTTTCTGTGTTGAGTCAGGGTTTCACCGGTTAGACTCGAAATTTACCAGAAGAGTCTGACGAGAGATATACATCTTGTTATTCGTTAGACATAATATTGTCAGGAGAGTGTTATTGTTATGGGTTATCTCCGTCATGCTGTTTGGTACATTGGGGAGAGTGGCGCAGTGACTATCGTTGGTCTTGTGTTCTCCCTGATGTTGCAGTTGAGAGTATCGTTCGACCTTTGGCCTTTCATACTGATAGTGGTCTCAATCATCAACATCTTCATCTTATTCCGCCGGTTCAACTTGCTGTTAGGCGACTACATCGAGCGAAATTCGTACAAATTCACCAGATGAGTGGGAACTCCCACTCTACTGTGAAAATCACAGTGAGAGTGTGTTCACTACTCGCCTGAAGCCGTCAAATTCGCCAACATTAGAGGCCGGGAAACTGACAGCATGGGAGGTCAATCACAGTATCAACATTCGTACCGCTCCAAACTGTTCGAGGCATTGAGCGGCGTTGAACTGTGTTCTCTGCGTAGTCAAATTCATCGAGGCAGTTAGACCGAATAGACTCATCGAGACAACGCCTCAATGCTTAGAAATCTTCACGTTGTCGGTCGGCTCGTACACTCGCCGGGAACCGACCCTCGATGCATTCAACCACTCCCGTTACATCGTTGAGAATTTCTTGAATATACATTTCTGTGTTAGAAACACCTCAATGCAGTAGAATACAAGAGAAAATACAGAGGAAGTTATCTTATTCCCGTAACCGCCTCACTAATACTACTGTGCATCCGTTTATATAGGGGGTGGTGTGTGGTACTTCTCGAATGTTAAATCAAGCCCAATCAGGACTGTGAGAAGGGTGATTCTGAATATCCGAGTGTGAGCGGACAAATGGCTTCCACTCATCTTTACTTCGGGTCGGGGGATTCCCCTGTTCGAGTTTGCCCCACACTTTCTGGATGTAATTCTTCGTTGTTCGACCGTCCGACTCGATGAGTTGAGACTCTACCCGTGCAAAGGGAGAAGAGTTGTTTTCGGGATTACGTGCGGGATGGTATGGCGATTTGTCTCCGTAACGCTTCGCTTCTTTCTTCAGTATCAACCCACAGATGCAGAACGCGACCACATCCGAACGCATACCGAACTTCCACAGGTTCAGGCGAAAAAACCGGTTAAGTGCCATTCGTCGTTGAACGGAGTTCAGACATAGTTGACCAGCCAACGCGAGGAGAGATTCACGCTTGAACTGGTTGTCATAGTCTTTCGACACATCGATTTCGTCTCGGTATTTCCAGTAGCAGTCGCGGTTGTGGTCATCAAGCCGTTTATAGAACGTCCGCTCGCCTTTCTTTGCCTCTCTCCACTTGATTTCGGTTCGGTTCCCAATTTCAAGCGTTCTCTTTCGTGCCTTCTGCTCGTCTTCTTCAGATGGCCCTTCTTCGTTCAACGCTCGCCAGTCAACGAAAGAGGAAGGCGTAGCAGTCGTTGGCTGTACTCCAGTCTCACCAGTAGTAGTAGTAGTAGTAGTTGTAGCCGACATAGTAATCAGATGTTCCGCCTCCTCGATGCAGTGAACCGTAGCCGAGGCTATCTGGTTAAGGTTCGCGGAAGAAGTCCTCACTATTAGAGACGTTGTTTAGCGACAAATAGATTCCGATATTCGATAGACAGCGTTGAGATTTCTGAGAACGAATACAAAAGATAGAGCATAGCCTTGGGTGGTCATACCCCCGGAGTTGCGATACCAGATGAGGTTTCTAAATTCTCATTCCATCTCAAACTTGCGTCGTTGACTCTGTTTAATTCCTCATAAAATGACAAGAGCGGCGTGACACAGACAGAGGGTTAGTCTTGCACTGCATATTCAACGACTACCACTTGATTTTGATACTCGATGTACCAGCCAGAACGGTAGTTCGAAGATTTACTGTCGTAATACGGGAGTTTTTCGAGTTGGTCGATTGCCCTGTCCGCTTCTCTCCCGCTTATTTCAACGGTCGCAATCTCTCCGTCTCGCTCAGTCGCCCGCCGTACTACGGATTGTATCGCCTCCACGTCCGCAATCCGGTCATCAGATGCTGTGACAACTGTCGCGTCTGGAGGACGAGTGGTCACTTCCATGCCGTTGAGGTGGCCTGTCGTTGTTTGCACGCACCCAGACAATAGCGGCACTATTCCCGAAATTAGAGAAATCATGGTTCGTCGGGAAATTAAGTTGATTTTCTGTGTTGCATATTGTTGGCTGGAGACCGTCATAGAGTATAGTGGATAACCCCAATGATATGTTTTCTGCCGAACACATTGTGCGCTGGGCGAGTCTGAAAGATATGCGCTCTGTATTCAGCACGGCCTCAAAAAACTATCAGCGACCATATATTTCAACAGAGCCACGTCGGTGTAGTTCGTCACACCTGAACCGTGGTTACACTCTCAGATAGTCCACAGCCGAATGTGCGCGAGTCTATGTGCTGATACCGTCGAACTACTTCGACTATTGGCTAATCGCAAGACTGCGTTGAGTCGCGTTAGTCTCGTGTTGAACTAACACCGGAATTTCGGGTGTTCCAGAAGGTTCTAATGGCTATACTGCGTAGATTTGGATGCATCAGCCGCTCTCTGGAGACTGTGATTCCATCGGGAAGGAAGTGGGCCGGACGCGATTTGAACACGCGACCGTCTGATTAAGAGTCAGACGCTCTGCCTAACTGAGCTACCGGCCCTTGCAATCTCTCGTAACTGCCGGTAGGTAAAATGACTTTCCTTTCTGTACGACGACGGCAGGGACGCACACGCACGAAACAACGAACAAACGGTGGGTGTTAAGTGGCGGCCGACCGGAGTAGCGGGCAACGATGAGTGCAGGGGTCAGCATTTCCTCGATGTCTACGTACGCGATACTCGGCTGCGGGAGCGTCGGGCACGCGGTCGCCGAGGAACTGACAGACGAGGGAAAAGACGTCCTCATCCTCGACAAGGACGAAAGCCGCGTCGAAGCCCTGCGCGACCAGGACTTGAACGCGCAGACGACGGACATCACCGACCCGGAACTCGCCGACGCCGTCACCGGCCGCGACGTGATTCTCATCCTCTCGTCGGACGTCGAGGCCAACAAGGCCGCCGTCTCGACCATCCGCGACCGCGGCGAAGATCAGTTCATCGTCGTCCGCGCCTCGGACCCCGTCTCCGAGGACGAACTGACGAAACTGGGGGCCGACGTGGTCATCAACCCCTCCGAGGTCATCGCCGACTCCGCGCTTCGGAGCGTCGAGTCCGGCGAACTCGAATACAAGGCCCGCCAACTGGCCGACCTCCTGCGCGACACTGACCACGGGATGGCCATCCTCACCCACGACAACCCCGACCCCGACTCGCTCGCGTCGGCGGTCGCCCTCCAAGCCATCGCCCGCGAGTACGACGTCGAAGCCGACATCCTCTACTCGGGCGACATGGGCCACCAGGAGAACCGGGCGTTCGTGAACATCCTCGGCATCGAGCTCACCCCGCGGAGCGACTCGAAACCGCTCGAAGAGTACGGCGCGGTCGCGCTCGTCGACCACATGAAGTCGGGAATGCCCGACCTCGGCGACGCCGACATCACGGTGTTCATCGACCACTTCGAGCCCGACGAGGGTATCGATGCCCGCTTTACCGACGTGCGGCCGAACGTCTCTTCGACCTCGACGATTCTCACGAAGTACATCCAAGAGTTCGACCTCAGCCCATCACAGGCGGTGGCAACGGCGCTTCTCTACGGCATCCGCGCCGAGACGCTCGACTTCAAGCGCGACACGACGCCCGCGGACCTGACGGCCGCGGCGTATCTCTACCCCTTCGCCGACCACGACACGCTCGAAAAGGTCGAGTCGCCATCGATGTCGCCGGAGACGCTGGACGTGCTCGCCGAGGCCATCCAGAACCGCGACGTGCAGGGCTCGCACCTCGTCTCGAACGCGGGGTTCATCCGCGACCGCGACGCGCTGACGCAGGCGGCCCAGCACCTCCTCAATCTGGAGGGAATCACCACGACGGCCGTCTTCGGCATCGCCGACGACACCATCTACCTCGCGGCGCGGTCGAAGGACATCCGCATGAACATCGGGAAGATTCTGAGCGACGCCTTCACGGGCATCGGCGAGGCCGGCGGCCACTCCACGCAGGGGTCCGTCGAGATTCCGCTCGGAATCTTCACGGGCATCGAATCCAACGATGACAACCGCGACACGCTCCTCCAACTCACCGAAGAAGCGGTAAAGCGCAAGCTCTTCCGTGCGATGGGCGTTGAGGGCGGCGAGAGCGGAAACGGAAGCTAAAACGTCAGACGACGAGCGACTCTTCGTCTTCTTCGGGATTCTTCAGGCGCTCGATGACGTCGTTGATGAGAATGACGTCACCGACGGCGCGGACCCACCGATACGGGATGAGAACGCCCTTCCCGGGTTCGATTTGATTGCGGAACAGTTCGTCGTTCAGCGCCGTCAACGCGAGACCGGTGACCGTCTCGTGGTCCAGGTCGAGGCGGACGTCTTCGACTTCGCCGACGAACACACCGTTGTTCGAGTAGACCTCCCGGCCTACGAGCGTCGTAATCTCTTCGGGCGTCCCGTCCATATCCGCCAACATGGGATGCCGGGTCTTAATTGTTCGTAGCCCGCGACTCGGGCCGCAGACACGCGGCAGACGGGCGTCCGACGCCGGCGGGAAATCGCCGGAGGGTGTCGTGATGTTCCGTTGAAAGAAAGCGTTCGAGCCGTCGGCCGCGACGGCTCGTTCTCGAGGGCGTTACCGCCGCGGCGCGACCAGTTGAATCGGATGTTGCGTCGGCCGGCTGAGCAGCGAATCGAGCTGTTCCAGACAGGAGGTCCCGCTGGCGACGACGGTGCGGTCCCTGTTCTCGTCGGTCTGGAACTGCCCCTGTAGCTCGGAGCCGACGTCGACGCTGAGTTCGTAATACTCCGACTTGTAGCCGAACGAGCCGGCCATGCCGCAGCACTCCACGTCGGAGGTGGCGACGTCGTAGCCGAGGTCCGACAGGACCGCCTCGGTGTGGCCTTCGAGGCCGAGGGTGCGCTGTTGGCAGTGGCTGTGGTAGGCGACGCCCTCGCCCTCGCTCGTCGAGAGCGCGTCGGCGTCCGCACCGTGTTCGAGCAGGCCGAAGACGTACTCCATGACCTCGTAGCTGGCCTCGGAGATGCGCTCGAAGGACTTCTCGGGCAGGAACTTCTCGTACTCGGTTCGGAACATCGCGAGGTCAGACGGCTCGATGACGACGATGTCGCGGCCGTCGTCGATGTGCTCCGCGAGGCCGGCGTACACGTCGTGAGCGTGGTCCTCCGCGGTCGCAATCATGCCCTGCGAGAGCGGGGCGCGGCCCGACGAGCGAACGTCGGGGACGATTACGTCGACGCCGAGGGCTTCGAGGGTTCGGACCGCGGCCTTCCCGCGTTCGACCTGCACGTGGTTCGTGTACACGTCGGGGTAGAGCACGGCGGTCCGCACCGGGTCGTCGACCCGCGAGGTGCGGCTCTCGAACCAGTCTTTCAGCGTCTCGCGCTGGAAGGCGGGGAGTTCGCGGCGGGCGTCGATACCGAGGAACCGCTCCATGAGGTCGCGGGAGACGCCGAGACCGGCGGCCCAGTTGGAGACGGGCGCGAAGAAGCTCCCGACCTTCGCGGCCGTCTCGAAGTTGCCGAAGAAGCGCTTCTGGAGGCTGACGCCGCCGGGTTCCTCGTCGGGGGTGAGTCCCTCGACGAGCCAGTCGAGTTCGGACACCTCGCCGCGGTTGACTCGGTCGCGGACGACCGTGTTTATCCACGGGATGTCGATTTCGACCGGGCAGGCGGTGGTACACCGGCTACAGCCGGTACAGAGGTCGTTGAACTCCGCGGCGCTGTCGAGGCCCTCGACGCCGGCCTCCCAGCCGGTTCCGATGCCGCCGGAGTAGGTCTCGCCGCCGAAGGCGTGGCCACCGACGTGCTGGAAGTTGGCGCAGACGTTGGAACACGCCGAACACCGGATGCAGTAGAGCGTCTCACGCAGTTGGTCGTCCTCGCGCATGTCGAACCGCCCGTTGTCGATGAGGACGAGGTGGAAGTCGCGGTCCGTCTCGGTCGCCGAAAGCGGCGTGTCGGGGGCGTCGAAATCGACGGTCGGCGACTCGACCGGCGGGGTCAGAAGCGAGATGTAGGAGGTGATGTCCTGTCCCGTCCCCGACTTGCCGATGAGTTCGACGAAGGGTCGGAGGTCCTCGACGGTCGGAATGATCTTCTCGACGCCGGCGACCGCGACGTGCGTGTCGGGCACGACGGCCGTCTTCCGGGCGTTGCCCTCGGAGGTGACGAGCGCCATCGTCCCGGTGTCGGCGGTGATGAAGTTCGCGCCGGTCATCCCCACGTCCGCGCCCTCGATGAGTTCGCCGAGCTGTTCGCGGGCGAACATCGTGAGTTCCTCCGCGGTTTCGAGGGGCTCGTCGGGGTCGAACGTCTCGTTGAACAGGTCAGCGATGGCCTCCCGCGACTTGTGGATGGCGGGTGCGACGATGTGCGACGGCGACTCGTCTGCGACCTGCAGGACCCACTCGCCGAGGTCGGTCTCGACCACGTCGATGTCGGCGGCTTCGAGGTCCTCGTTGACCTCTATCTCCTCGGAGGTCATCGACTTCGACTTGACGACGCGCTCTGCTTCCTTGTCCTCGCAGACCTCGCGGATGTACTGGTTCGCGTCGGCCGCGTCGTCGGCGATGTAGAGCGTGCCGCCGTTGGATTCGACCGTCTCGCGCAACTGGTCGATGAGTTCGGGGAGGCGCTCGATGGCGTCTTCCTTGATGGCTCGCGCCTCCGACTTCAGCCCCTCGTAGTCGTCGAGCGTCTGGACCGACTGGTAGCGCCCCTCGTTGAATCCGCGGGTGCTCGTGCCGACGGCGTCGCCCTCGGTCTCCATCAGTTGTCGAATCTTCGCCGCCTTGGCCTCGCGCGCCTTACTCATCGAGAATCACCACGTGGACTTCCTTCGGGCCGTGCGCACCTTTCACCAGCGCGCCCATGTCGGCGGTGGCGCTGGGACCGGTGGCGATGATGGCCGAGGAGTGCCCCGTGCGGAACTCCTCGCCCAGCCAGTCGAACGCCTCCGGCATGCCGGGGACGATGTCCGACCGTCGGAGAACGGCGACGTGGAGGTCGCCGAACAGACTCACCGGTTCGATGCCGTCGGGCGTGCCCTGCACGACGACGCTCCCGTAGTCCGCGATGCCCAGTCCAGCCGCCGTGACACCGACGTTCGCCTCGCGGAGGTCCGTGGGGGTCGGGTCCGTGTTCACCCAGTCGGGGAGGTCGACGCCGTCGTACGGAAGTTCCACGCCGATAGTCGGGTCCGAACAGAGTCCTTCGAGCACGTCCGCCAGCCCATCGGAAGACGCGTGTGTCCAGCCTACTTCGAGTCGTTCGAGAGAGTCCTCGAACGTCGCAACCGTGCCGGTTGACATACGTTGAGCTAGCGCGTTCTACATAATCGTTCTTCGGGTTCGAGCACCACGCTGTCGGTTAATTATGAAGGATAGGAGTCAGGAGAACCGACCGGTCGCCTCGTCGGCGTCGGCGACAGTTCCGGCCGCGTCGCGCTTGCCGGCGGCGGACTTGGTCACCGCGTACGTTTGCACGACGAAGTAGCCCGCCCAGAGGAGGTAGCCCCCAGTGCCGCTCCCGAGGACCGTCGGGACTGTCCGGAACGTCGTGAGACCGAGTTCGGTCAGCCACGTCCCGACGAGGAGGACGCTGAAGTAGCCGTAGAAGCCCGTCGCCCACCACATGCCGACGACCCGAGCCCAGCCGGGTTGGACGTGTTCGGGGAGCCGAGTCGTGTTCATCACGAGCACGAGCGCGGTGTAGGGCCACATCATCACGCCGGACATCGCGGCCCCGACGACGAGGAAGAAAAACGGCTCTTGGCCCTCGAACGGCGACGAAAAAAGCAAGATGATGACGACGCCCCAGACGCAGAAGGCGGTGAGGAGCCGCCAGAACAGCTTCGGGAGGTCCCAGCCGGCCTCCCGGCCGTAGGACTCGTAGAGGGCGTCGGCGCTGTTGCGGACGAACGACTCGACGATGGCGTACTCGGTGGTAAAGAGCGCGACGAAGAGAACGGCGAAGACGAGAAAGGAGCCAACCGGGCCGAGCAGCGGGACGACGTCGCCGAGCCACATCTGGATGGCGTTGGCGGTGGACCCGGACGCGTAGCGGATGGCCACGCTCATCAGCGCGGGGGCGACGAGGAGCAAACCGAACACGAACGTCAGGAGGTGTTCGAGTTGGACGACGCGCCACCAGCCGCGCCAGCGGCGGAGGTTCGTCAGCGTCGGGCGGAACGCGAACCCGTCGCGCTCGATGGGTTCGGGGTCGTCGCCGCGAAGCGGATTCTTCACACGCCCCTGATAGTTGCCCATGCCGTAGCCCTTCTCGCGCATCCAGAGGCTCTGCGAGAGGTTCAGATAGCCCCCCGCGCCGGCGAAGGCGAGGCCGCCGAGGAAGACCGCGATGTCGAGCCCCTCGGGGAGCGTTCCGACCGACCCCGCGGCCGCCGGGAGGTCGGCGAACTCGACCCACGAACCGGTCACGGCGACGAGCAGTAGGGCCGCGCCGATGGCGACGAACAGGAGGCCGATTTGGAACACCTCGACGGCGTTGTACATGACCGACGACACCTGATACGAGAGCCAGATGACGCCCATGAGGGCGGCGGCAACGAGTTTCCACGTCGCGAGCGACGCGCCGAAGAGCGCGACAGACCCGTCCAGTCCGAGCGCCGTCGTGGCGACCTGCGCCGCGCCGGCGGCCCACCCCGGCCAGCCGAGGCTGATGAGCCCACCGACGAGGAACGCCCACGGCCAGTACGAACCCACGCGTGCGAACGCGCGGAAGATGCTCTCGCCGGTGGCGAGCGTCCAGCGCTGAAGCTCCGTGTTGATGAGGAACTGCGTGAAGACGCCGACGACGAACGCCCAGAAGACCCCCCAACCGTACTGCGCGGTCAACACGGGCCAAAAGAGCGTCTCGCCGCTCCCGAGCGACGCCCCGAGCATGATGGCCGAGGGACCGACGACGTGGCCGACGCGAGGGACCCGCGGGAGGTCGGCGAGGCGGAACGACCCACCGTCGCCCGAATCGGGGTAGTCGTCCGAGTCGTCCGACTCCTCCAACTCCTCGTAGCGAAGCGGGAGATACCAGGTGCCGCGGTACTGTTTTCCCTCGACTTCGGAGGCGTAGACGTCGTCGCCGCCGGCGACGCTGGGTTCTGTCGAGGGCGCGGACTCCGAGGGTTCCGCGTTGGAGTCGTCCGAGTCGTCGAGCGCGTCCGAGCGCGCGGACGCATCCGGGTCTGAACCGGGGCGACCGTCGCTCACGAGCGGCCACACTCCGAGACGGAACTCTCAGACGACGAATCGCTTGACATCGATGCGTTTGCCGGAATTGTGGCCCGATAGTGTATAAATTCGTAGGGTGAGAGCCACGTTCGAAAACCGGACTACCCGCCGAGGAAGTGCCAGATATGACCGCGCTCTTCCGGCGGGTCGACCCCGGGCAGTTGCTTGAGCGCCGGCTGAATCGCGTTCCACCAGCCTTCAGCGGACTCGAATCCGGCGGGGTAGTCGTAGTACACGTCCCGTAGGAAGTCCGCCTTCTTCGCCTCCGGATGGTCGGTCAGGTACTGGTACGCCGCCGACAGCGCCTCGCGGCGGGCGTCGAGCATCGGGCCGCTTCCCGGCAGGTCGGCGCGCTCGATGGCCGACGAGACGGCCGGCGGGTGGTCGAGGTCATCCGGGTCGTCGGCCTCGTTCGGGACCTCGGTTTCGGAGGCTGCTGGCGAGTCTGCCGAACCCGCGGCTCGCCCCGCAGTCGAGTCCCCGCGGGCGGGCATCGGAATCCAGAACACCCGGCTCCGAGCGCCGACTTTCCGGGTGGCGAGGTCGCCGCGTTCTTCGAGTTCGTTCAGCTTGTTGTGCGCGGTGCGCCGCGAGCAGTCGAGCGCCTCCATCACGTCGGTGGCGGTGAGGGGCCGAGCGGCGTCGTCGCGCTCCTCGAACACGTCCAAGACGGCGTCCAGCGAGATGCGTCCCACGTACTGTCCGTGCTCATTTCGAGAGCGCGCGCGAGACTCATCTTCCATGATACGTCCTTTTCACACGACTGCATAAGCCTTTGCACACGAGTGTACCTCCAATTCAGTCGTGTGTTGCGGCCGAGAAACACGTGTGAATAGGTCGATTCGAGAGTCGAGTTCCCGAATTCGGCTCCGAGCGCAAACAGACAGGATAGACCGTGAAGAATAAGAAATCGGCGTTTAACTCCGTATTTGGCACGGCATCTACGAGTGTACTGGATTGTGTACTCCGGGTAAGCCGGCCCCAATAGATCTGTCAGGAATAGCGACGAACGATAGATATATATCACAAAAGTTGTGTAGCGGATTCCACGATGCACCGCATCAGGCACGAATCTGGAACGGCACAGGCTGGAACGAACTGTGGGGGTGTGCAGCATGGTTAGCGCGACCGACGCGCTCATCGCGCTGCTCCCGCTCATCACCATCGCCTATCTGATGGTCGGGCGGTACTGGCCCGCGACGCGGGCGATGCCCGTCGCGTGGCTCGTCGCAATCGGGGCCGGCGTCCTCGGCTGGGGCATGACGCCGCAGTGGATTATCGCGTCCACCATCAACGGCTTCATCACCGCTTCGAATATCCTGTACATCGTCTTCGGGGCTATCCTGCTCCTGTACACGCTCAAGCAGACGGGCGCGTTCGACGCCATCAACAACGGCTTCGCCTCCATCAGCGAGGACCGCCGCGTGCAGGTCGTCCTGCTCGTGTTCCTCATGGGCTCGTTCATCGAGGCGGCCGCCGGCTTCGGCACGCCCGCGGCAATCGTTGGCCCGCTCCTCGTCGGCCTCGGCTTCCCGCCGCTCGCGGCCGTCGTGGTCGCGCTGACGGGGAACCTCATGGCCATCACCTTCGGCGCGGTCGGCACGCCGCTCATCATCGGGATGATAGACATCTTCGACGACGTGCCGGTCATCACGAACGCGCTCGACGCGCAGGGCATGGGCGTCGAACAGTGGGTGTCCGAAATCGCCGTCTTCGCGGCGATGAACCACGTCGCCGTCGGCGTCGTGCTCCCCTTCATCGGCGTCGCCATGATGACGCGCTTCTTCGGCGAGGAGCGCTCCATCAAGCCGGCGCTCGAAGTGCTTCCCCTCACGCTGTTCGCGTGGGCGTCCTTTTCCGTGCCGTACTTCCTGACGGCCTACTTCCTCGGACCGGTGTTCCCCGGTCTGGTCGGCGCGATGGTCGGACTGCTGCTCACCGTCTCCGCGCTCAAGGCCGGCTTCTTCCACCCCGACGAGGAGTGGGACTTCGCGCCGCAGACCGAGTGGCCCGACCACTGGGTCGGCGACATCCAGCCCGGCGAGACGAGCAAACGCGGCGGCGCGGTCGCCGCTGACGGGGGCGTCGCCCAGCAGATGTCGCTCTGGAAGGCGTGGACGCCGTACGTCCTCGTCGCGGCCCTGCTCGTCGTCACCCGCGTGTTCGACCCGCTGACGCGTTTCCTCACGTCGAACCTCGTCTTCGAGTACGCCGACATCTGGGGTACGGGGCTGACGGGCGACTTCCAGTTGCTCTACCTGCCCGGCGCGGTGTTCCTCGTGGTCCACCTCGTCACCATCGGCCTCCACGACATGGATGCGAAACAGGTCAAAGCCACGTGGGCGGAGACCGCCGAGAAAGTCATGCCGGCGGTCATCGCGCTGCTGTTCGCCGTCGCAACCGTCCAGATAATGCTCCAGTCGGGTAACGCGACGGGCACTGACAGCATGCTCATCGTCCTCTCGGAGGGGATGGCCGGCATCGCGGGCGGTGCCTACCCGTTCTTCGCCGCCTTCGTGGGCGCGTTCGGCGCGTTCCTCGCGGGGTCGAACACCGTCTCCGACATCCTGTTCGGCACCTTCCAGTACGGCGTCGCCGACCAGATCGGCACGTCGAAGACCGTCATGCTGGGCGCGCAGGCGGTCGGCGGGGCCATCGGCAACCTCATCGCCGTCCACAACGTCGTCGCCGCGCTCGCGGTCGTCGGCCTCGTCGGCGAGGAGGGCCGCGTCATCCGCCTCGAACTTATCCCGCTTCTGTACTACGGGACCGCGACCGGCGTCCTCACGCTCCTGTTCAGCTACGTCCTGTTCCCGGGCGTGTTCTAACCGGTCGGCGCTCCCGACTCGGAGCGACCTGACTCGTCCCGAGTTGCGTCGTCCCGGCCCGGAGTGGCTCAGACTGACTCAGACTGACCCAAACTGACTCGGACCGACCCGACTCGGTTCGGGTCGCGAATCGACTCACAAACCAACCGCGCGCGACCCGGAGCGACGCCCGTCACCGGGTGTCTTTATCCGTTCACGCAAACCGACATACGACAGAGCTAATCAATGGCATCCAACACGCACGAACCGGCCACCGACCCCGCGCTCGCTGGCGATTACGACTACGTCAGCGACGACGTCGAGCGGCCGGGGCTGGTCGAAGACCTCGAGTCCCTCGTCGAGGGCGACGTGCGATTCGACACCTACACGAGAACGCTGTACGCGACCGACGCGTCGGCGTACGAGCAAGTCCCCATCGGCGTCGTCATGCCGACTTCGACCGCCGACGTGGCGGCGGTGATGGAGTACTGCGCCGACCGCGAGATTCCCGTCCTCCCCCGCGGCGGCGGCACGAGCCTCGCCGGCCAGACCGTCAACGAGGCCGTCGTCCTCGACCTCGTCCGCCACATGGGCGGCGTCGAGGAAATCGACCCCGAGGCGCGGACGGTCACGGCCGAAGCGGGCGTCCGTCTCGGTGAACTCAACGAGGAACTCGCCCCCCACGGCCTGAAGTTCGCGCCCGACCCGGCGTGGGGTGACCGCTCCGCGCTGGGCGGCGCAATCGGCAACAACTCCACCGGCTCGCACTCGCTGAAGTACGGCAAGACCGACTACTACATCGAGGAGTTGGAACTCGTTCTCGCGGACGGCACGGTGACGACGTTCGGCGAGGTGAGCGTCGACGAACTCCGCGAGTCCGGCGACCCCGACGGCGACCTCGAAGCCCGAATCTACGCGGAAGTCGCGCGGATACTCGACGAGGAGGCCGACGAGGTCTCCGAGCGCTTCCCCGACCTGAAGCGCAACGTCTCGGGCTACAACCTCGACATGCTCGTCGACGAGATGCGCGGCGAGCGCCGCACGCCGGACGATACCGGCATCGACGAGGACTGGGAGGCCGGCCGCGTCAACCTCGGTCGGCTCATCGCCGGGAGCGAGGGCACCCTCGGCATCGTGACGAAGGCGACCGTCTCGCTGGAGGAGATTCCGAACACCGCGTCGGTGGCGCTTCTCACCTACGACGACGTCATCGACGCGATGCACGACGTCGCGCCCATCCTCGAACACGAACCCGCGGCCGTCGAGGTCATGGACGACGTGCTGCTCGACCTCGCGCGCGACACCGCCGAGTTCGCCGACGTGGTCGGGATGCTCCCCGAAGGCACGGACTCGACGCTCCTCGTGGAGTTCTACGCCGACTCCGACGAGGACGGCAAACAGAAGGTGGCGAACCTCATCGAAGACCGCGTCATCGACCCCGACGGGACCGAGTTCGACCCCGACGAGGGCTCGGCCTCGGTGACCGAAACGGAGCGCCGCGCGACCGACTTCATGGAGGCCCACGACGCCGACACCCGCGCGAAGTTCTGGAAGATGCGCAAGTCGGGACTCCCGATTCTCCTCGGTCGGACGACCGACGAAAAGCACATCGCGTACATCGAGGACACCGCCATCCCGGCCGAGAACCTCCCGGCGTACGTCTCGGACTTCCAGGACATCCTCGACGAACACGACACCTTCGCCTCGTACTACGCCCACGCGGGGCCGGGCGTCCTACACATCCGTCCGCTGGTCAACACGAAAACGGCCGAGGGCGTCGAGACGTTCGAGGCCATCGCCGACGAGGTGACGGACTTGGTCGTCAAGTACGGCGGCTCCGTCTCCGGCGAACACGGCGACGGCCGCGCGCGGACCCAGTGGAACCGCAAACTGTACGGCGACCACCTCTGGAACGTCTTCCGCGACCTCAAGACCGCGTTCGACCCCGACTGGCTCCTGAATCCGGGGAACATCTGCGGCGACTACGACATGACCGAGAACCTCCGATTCTCGCCCGACTACGAGTTCGACGCCGGCTTCGAACCGGCGCTGAACTGGGACAACGACAACGGGTTCGAGGGCATGGTCGAACTCTGCCACGGCTGTGCCGGCTGTCGCGGCCAGCAGTCCACGGTCGGCGGCGTGATGTGCCCGACGTTCCGCGCCGCCGAAGAGGAGATTCAGGCGACTCGCGGCCGCGCCAACATGCTCCGACAGGCCATGAGCGGCGGGCTCCCGGAAGACGAGATGTTCACCGACGAGTTCGTCGACGAGGTGCTGGACCTCTGTGTCGGCTGTAAGGGCTGTTCGAAGGACTGCCCGAGCGAGGTCGACATGGCGAAGATGAAAGCCGAAGTCGTCCACGAGTACCACCAGCGCAACGGCTCCAGCCTCCGCGACAAGCTGTTTGCCAACATCGATTCGCTGTCCAAACTCGGGTCGGCGTTCGCCCCCCTCGCCAACGCGGCGACCAAGGTGCCGGGCGCGCGGACGGTCATGGAGAAGACCGTCGGCATCGCAAAGGAGCGCTCGCTCCCGAAATTCCACTCGACGAGTTTCGTGGAGTGGTTCGAAAGTCGAGGGTCGGCCGACATCCCGGAGGCGCAGGCCGACCGTAAGGTGCTGTTGTTCCCCGACACGTACACGAACTACAACCATCCCGAAGTCGGGAAGGCCGCCGTGAAGGCGCTGGAGGCCGCGAACGTCCACGTCCGAATTCCCGAGGGCGTCGCCGGCTCCGGCCGGCCGCCGCACTCGAAGGGCTTTCTCGACAAGGCCCGCGACGACGCCGAGCAGAACGTCGAGGTGCTCGCGCCCTACGTCGAGGAGGGCTGGGACATCGTCCTCTGTGAGCCCTCGGACGCGGTGATGTTCCAGTCTGACTACCTCGACCTGCTCTCCGGCGACGACGTGGAAACCGTCGCGGCCAACGCCTACGGCGTCATGGAGTACGTCGATTCGTTCCGGCTGGACGAGTCGCTGTCGTTCCTCCCGCAGGACGAGTCCCTGACGTACCACGGCCACTGCCACCAGAAGTCCACGAAGAAGGACCACCACGCGGTGGGCGTCCTCCGCCGCGCCGGCTTCGAGGTGGACCCGCTGGACTCGACGTGTTGCGGGATGTCCGGGTCGTTCGGCTACGAGGCCGAACACTACTCCATGTCGAAGGCAATCGGGAACATCCTCGAAGGCCAAGTGGCCGAGAGCCCCGGCGACGTGGTCGTCGCCCCCGGCGCGTCCTGTCGGACGCAACTCGAAGACATGGACGGCGCGACCGACGACCCGCCGCACCCTGTCGAAGTGTTCGCCCGCGCGATCGACGCGTAAGCGACGCCACGGCGGCGCGGCGGCGCTCCGACGGCGCGGTATCGCGGGCCCAACTCGAGCGCGCCGCCGGCCGCCGTCTCGCCTCGTTTTTCGTCGCAGATACGTTTAGGGCGCTCCGCGGCCAACCGCGGGACGACCGAGATGCGAGTGAACCACCAATGACACCGATGGAACTCGACGACGTGCGTGTCGACGCGTACATGACGACCGACGTGGAGACCGTCGGCCCCGACGCGTGGGTCACCGACGTGGTCGACCGACTCAAGGCGGGGCCGCAGTACGGCGGCCTCCCGGTCGTCGACGACGAGGACCACCTCCTCGGGTTCGTCGGCGCGATAGACCTCTTGGAGGTCAACGGCGACGTGCGGGTCGAGTCGGTGATGAGCCGCGACCTCGTGGTCGTCCGCCCGGAGATGACGGTGAAGAACGCCGCGCGCGTCATCTTCCGCACCGGCCACCAGTTCCTCCCCGTCGTCGACGACGACCGGGTGCTGCTCGGCCTCTTTTCGAACGGCGACGCGGTCCGGAGCCAAATCGAGCGGACGACGCCCTCGAAGGTCCAGAGCACCCGCGAGATGCTCGAACGGACCCACGACGCGTCAATCAGCGTCGCCGAGCGCGAAGTCGCGGTCGACTCGCTGATTCCGACCCAACGGGAGGTGTACGGCGACGAGCTCGAAGGCCGGAAGTACGAACTCCAGAACGGCCTCGCGGAGCCGCTCATCGTCGTCTCTCACGGTCCCGAGACGCTCCTCGTCGACGGCCACCACCGGGCGATGGCCGCGGAACGGCTCGACATCGACCGGATGCTCGCGCACGTCCTCACAGTCTCGCCGGAGGAAGTCGGCAAGTTGGGCCTGCGCAGGATGGCCCGACTCGGTGGCCTCCAATCGCTCGCAGACGTGGAGGTCAACGACTACCTCCAGCACCCGCTCATCGAGAAGACCGAGCAGTAGGGCGGAAGCGACGCCGGAAGGTGCGAGTCGGAGCGGCGGGCCGTGTTATTCGGCGAGGTCGTCGAGCGCGTCGCCGAAGGCGGCGAGTCCGGCTTCCATCGCCTCGGGGTCGCCGCCGAGGGAGATGCGGAACGACTCCGGCGAGTCGAAGAAGCGACCGGGGACGACGAGGACGCCGCGGTCCCACGCGGCGTCCGCGACCGCGTCGCCGTCGGCCGAAGCGTGGTCGAGGAAGGCGAACGTTCCGCCGGCGTGGATACGGCCGTCGAGTTCGTCGCGTTCGGCGACGAACGTGGCGAGGAGGTCGTGGTTCGCCGAGAGGTGCTCGCGGGCGGCGGCCTCTATCTCGTCGCCGTGGTGGAGCGCGCGCCGGGCGAGTTTGGTGCTCGGCTCAGCGACTGCGGGCAGGTACATCGACGCCGAGCGGGCGCGCTCGACGACTTCTTCGGGGCCGATAATCCAGCCGACACGGAGGCCGCCGAGACCGTAGAACTTCGTCAGCGACCCAGTGACGACGGTGTTGTCGAGCCCGGAGGCGGTGATACCGCCGAAGGGGCCGTCGGCCGCGGGGTCGACGAAGGGCGCGTACACCTCGTCGACGAGGAGGTAGCCGCCGGCGTCGGCCGCGGCCGCTGCGACCTCGGCGAGTTCGGCGCGCGGCGTGAGTTTGCCCGACGGGTTGTGTCGGTTGGTGACGATGGCGTAGGCGAAGGCGTCGGTCGAGGCCCCGTCGAGGCGGTGCGGTTCGAGTTCGTAGTCGTACTCCGGCGGGCGGACGAAGCGGTCGACGCGCGCGCCGAGCGCCTCCGACGTGGCCACGAGCGGCTGATAGCCGGGCTTTTCGACGAGTACCTGCGGGCACGGGGCGTCAGGGTCGTCGCCGTCTTCGTCGTCGGTCGCGAGGTCGAGCAGGGCGCAGGCGGCGAGGAAGTTCGCGTTCGTTGCGCCCGCGGTGACGAGGACCGACGACTCGGAGACGCCGTAGCGCGCTGCGAGCTGCCCGGCGAGCGTCACGTCTTCGGGGTCCGAGCGCTCCGCGAGAACTGGCGGGACGAGGTCGTCGCCGCGCCGGGACGAGCCGAGGTCACTCGTCGCGAGGTCGTGGGTGGCCTCTGCCGCCCGGTCGACAATCCACTCTAGATAGGGGATTCCGGGAAACGTCGTCGTCATTGGGACTCCTTCGCGGTCGCTCCCGTAAGTCGTTGGGGTCGCGCGGACATCGGCCGCGGGCGCGGGGTCGTCAGCTCCCGTCGACCGGCGGTCGGGGGAGCGGCGAGGCGTCCGCCTGACAGTCCTCGATGCGCTCTCTGGCCCACGACACCGCTGACAGTGACTCGTTGTAGACGATACCCGCGAGACCGCTTTCGGAGTACGCGACCAGAAACGCGACGGGACCGTCCGGGCGGTCGGAGACGACGAGACTGTAGGGTAGCGATTCGACCGACCGGAGCGAAAACGAGTTGACCGACCACGCCTCGGCGAGCTGCGGCCGGTAGGCGGTGACGAGCCGTTGGATCACGTCGTCGGTGGCGACGAGGTCGACCGGAGTGCCGTCTTCGACGACTGCCCGGTAGTAGGCGTCGACCTGCGAGGGAAGTGCCCCGCGGACGAAGCCGCGTATCGACGTCGAGCCCTCGACGAAGGACGTGAGCTTCGAGAGCGCGGGGCCGAGGCCGTCATCGGCGGCGACGACCTCACAACCGTCGAGGAAGACCGGCGCGAGCGGCGCGTCCGAGTCGAGCGAGTCGAGCACCGCGGCGGCCGCGTCGATGTCCTCCAGACACTCGACGAAGTTCGAGTACGTGTCGAGCGCTATTCGCCCGGCGAGCGTCGGGCGGTTGACGCGGTCGCTCGTCTCGACGAAGCCCGCGCGCTCTAACTCGCGGAGGCCGCGGTCGACGGTCGAGCGCGACACCGGGAGCCCGCTCACGAGTTCCGCGGTGGTCCGAGGCTGGCGAACGACGGCCTCGAGCACGTCGGCCCGCGACGCGAGCACGTCGAACACCTCGTCAACCTCGGACCGAACCATGTCGAACTACATGAGCGTCGTACTACTTAAAGAACAGGAGAATCGGGCACAAGTATATAAATAAACGGCGTATTTATATACATCAAGTCACAGTGTGACTGAGTGATGCGATGGGTGAACTAAAGCGTGTAGCAGCAGTATGAGAGTGTGCCGGGGTGCCTCTGACAACCGGCTTTTCGTCCGAACCGGGGTGCCCGGTCCGGTTCGGGCGTCAGAGGGGGGAGACATCCCCCTTCACATTTTGCTTCGAAATGCTGCTTCGACGAGCGGTGTGGCCGTCTCGACCGAGTCACCGCGCGCGAGGTGCGCGTCGCACGAACAGTCCGACGAGCCGAAGCCATCGACGGCGGTCGCGCCGAGCGACGACGCCAGTTCGGCCGCGACCGCGCACTCCACGTCGCGGTCGGTAACGCAGGCGACGCGCGCGAGTTCGACGGCCGGATGGCCGCCGAGGTAGTCGACGTGCCAATGGCGAGCGTCGTGGTCGCCGGCCGCGACGCGCCGGTGGCGGAGGACGCGTCGCAGTCCACCCGTTCCGAACGCGCTCCCGACGTAGACGTAGGCACCGGCGGAAACGCGGTGCTCACCCAACGCACCGACGTCGATGGTCGCCGCGGGCGCGTCGAAGACCAGCGCGTACGTTCCGACGGGCGACCGAGAACCGAGGGCCAGCGGGTCGTCGTCGGTGCCGAGGACCGCGGGGTCGAGCGAGTGGACTGTCGGATTCTCGTCGGTCGGGTTCCTCGGATCGCTCATCGAGTGACGAACGTCGCCCCGACTACGAAAGTTCGGCGGGTCTCGATTCGGCGTTGTCGAGGAGGTCCGAAAACAGACCGGCTGCGTCGGCGTCGAGGTCGTAGACGCTGTGGACGTCGTCGGGGTCGCGGCCGCGGCCGCTGGCGGTGCCGACGACTTTCGCGATTCTGTCGTAGTTGTCCCGGACGAGACTGCCGAGGAGGCCGGGCATCCCGGCCCGGTCGGTGAGTTCCTTCGCGGCGGCGCGGCCGGCGTAGACGCGGCTCTCCCGTCGGTCGACGAGGACCATGGCGAACGGCACGTCCGCGAACTGGGCGTCGAGGAACGCCTGCGCCGCGTCGTCGTACCACGAAATCGCTTCCACGTCGTCGAGGCGCTTCAGCGCCGACGCGGCGACCGAGCAGTAGGCGCACTCGCCGTCGTAGATGAGGACGGCATCCGCGGATTCGTTCATAGGCTTCCGTCGGGACGCGAAGAACAAAAACGGCGTGGCTACTGTGACTCGTGCTACCACGACAGACCTGCGACAGCGTTAGGGCGGCCACGTCCGCAGTAGGCGTGTGGACGACCTCATCGAGTGGCTCCGGACCAGACCGTACTACGAGGGGCAGATTCGGTCCCACCGCCGGTTCGAAGCGCGCGAGCCCGCCTTCGCCGAGATGGACCTCGAACCGCGACTGGCGTCGGCCCTCGAAGACCGCGGCATCGACCGGCTCTACCGGCATCAGGCCGAGGCGGTCGAGGCGGTCCGCGACGGGAACAACGTCGTCTTGGCGACGCGGACCGCGAGCGGAAAGAGCCTCGCGTACACCGTGCCGGCGTTCGAGCGGGCGATGGACCACGGCGGCCGGACGCTCTATCTCGGCCCGCAGAACGCGCTCGTCGCCGACCAACTCGACACGCTGTCGGACCTCGCGCACGGCCTCGGCTTCGGCAGTCGCGTCTCGGTCGACCAGTACACCGGCCGGCTGTCGAAGTCGGAGAAACGCGAGGTCAGAAAGCGGATGCCGACGGTCCTCCTTTCGAATCCCGACATGGTTCACTACGCGCTGCTCCCGCACGCTCACCGGCTGTGGGAGTGGTTCTTCTCCTCGCTGGAGACGGTCGTCATCGACGAGGTCCACGGCTATCGCGGGGTGTTCGGGAGCCATGTCGCGCTGCTCCTCCGTCGGCTCAAGCGCGTCTGCGAGCGGTTCGGCTCCGACCCGCAGTTCGTCTGCTGTTCGGCCACCATCGGCAACCCCGTCGAGCACGCCGCTCGCATCACGGGCGAGCGGGAGGACACCTTCGCGCTCGTCGACGAGGACACGAGCGGGGCGGGCGAGACCAACTGGCTCCTCTGGAACCCGCCGGAGTACGACAATCCCGACGCCGGCGGCTCGGGGCGGCGGCGCTCGGGCCACGTCGAGACGAAGAACCTCTTTGTCGACCTCGTCGCGCGCGGTCACCAGACACTGGCGTTCACCCGCGCTCGACAGGCCGCCGAGCGGTACGCCTCCGAGAGCGCGAGCGACCTCAGAAGCCGCGGCGAACAGGCGCTCGCGGGGGAAATCGCGGCGTATCAGGCCTCCCTGACTCACGACCGGCGGCGGGAGATAGAAGCCGGCCTCCACGACGGCGACATCGCGGGCGTCTGGAGCACCAACGCGCTCGAACTCGGCGTCGACGTGGGCGGCCTCGACGTGGTGCTCATCGACGGCTACCCCGGCACGCGGATGTCCGCGTGGCAACAGGCCGGGCGGGCAGGCCGCGGCGACAGGCCCGCGCTCGTCGTCCTCGTCGGCGGCGAGGACCAACTCGACCAGTACCTGATGAACCACCCCGCGGAGTTCTTCGACGGGGACCCCGAACGGGCCGTCTCCGACCCCGAAAACGACCACTTGCTCCCCTCGCACGTCGCCTGCGCGGCCGCGGAAAACTGGCTCTCGACCGGAGACGAGTCGCACTTCGGCGGGTCGTTCCCCGGTGTCGTCTCCGACCTCGAAGCCGACGGGACACTGGCGCGCCGGGAGACGGACGACGGCCTCCGGTGGACCCACGACGGGGGAGAGAGCCCGCAGCACGCGATGAGCCTCCGGACCATCACCGACCGCGAGGTGCAACTGATGGACACGCGGAACAACGAGACTATCGCCACGCTGGCGTTCGACGACGCGCTTCGGGATGCCCACCCCGGCGCAGTCTACCACCATCAGGGCCAGACGTACGAGGTCGCCGAGTTGGATTTAGACCGCGACGTGGCCCGACTCCAGCCGACGTGGGCGGACTACTACACCCGCGTCCTCCACGACAAGCACATCACGGTCGAGCGGGACATCCTGTCGAAACCGCTGTCGGCGCGGTCCGACGTGGAGGTCCGGTTCGCGGAGGTGACGATGCGAAAGCAGATAACGGGCTTCGAGCGCCGCGACCCGAAGCGCGGGACGACCATCGGCCAGCAACTGCTCGACCTGCCGGAGACGAGTCTGCGGACGAAGGCGCTGTACTTCACCGTGCCCGGCGACGTGGAATCGGAGATGCGCGAGCTATCAAGCGACCGCCCGGAGGGCCGCGACTACGGCTTCAACGGCGGCATCCACGCCGCGGAACACGGGATGATTTCGCTGTTTCCGCTCCGACTGCTCTGTGACCGCGGCGACATCGGCGGGCTCTCGACGCCGTACCACGCTCACACCGACCAATCGACCATCTTCATCTACGACGGCCACCCCGGCGGAGTCGGCATCACGCGCGCCGGCTACGACATCGTGGAGGGGCTGATGCGGCAGACCGCCGACCTGATTTCGGACTGCGACTGCGAGGACAGCTGTCCTTCCTGCGTGCAGTCGCCACAGTGTGGCAACGCGAACGACCCGCTGGCGAAGGACACGGCAGTCCTGCTGTTGGAGTCGCTGACGGGAACGCGGGCCTGACGTGAGCGGTCGGGTGTGAATCGCCCGCCCTCGTCGACTCGACGAAAAATTATCACTAAATCACCATTTCAGGCCTGCTATTCCGAACCAACAGCTATTTTTGGGAAGCCTAAATTCATAGGAGCAATGAACGCGGACATCTGCGTGGTCGTCCCGACCATCCGGGAGTACGAGTGCATGCGGTCGTACTTCGACAACGCGCGCGAACACGGTTTCGACCTCGAACGACTCTTCGTCCTCCTCGTCACGGAGGACTTCTGCGACACCGAGGGAATGGAGTCGATGCTGGACGACGAGGGCGTCTCGGGCGCGGTCTTCGACGGGGCCGCCCGCGAAGAGTGGTACGACGAACACGACATCTCGGAGTACGCGCACCTCGTCCCGGCGGCGAGTCACGCCCAGACGAGTTTTGGCCTGCTGTACATGTGGGCGCACCCCGAGTTCGACTACGGCGTCTTCATCGACGACGACACGCTCCCCCACGACGAATGGGACTTCTTCGGCCGTCACATGGCGAACCTCGACCGCACCGACGAGGTGGAGTCGGTGTCGAGCGACGAGCGCTGGGTGAACGTCCTCTACCAGAACGCCGACGAACACGGGCTGTACCCCCGCGGCTACCCCTACTCGGCGATGGACGAGACGGTCGAGACCGGGTCGCGCGAACTCCGTGACGTGGTCGCCTCGCAGGGGCTGTGGACGAACGTCCCCGACCTCGACGCGGTCCGCATCCTGATGGACGGCGACCTCGAAGGGCAGGCCCAGACCCGGACCGACTTCGGCGACTTCGACGGCGACTTCGTGGCCGAACCGGGCCAGTACCTCACCGTCTGCTCGATGAACCTCGCGTTCGAGCGCGAGGTCATCCCGGCGTTCTACCAGCTACCGATGGACGACAACGAGTGGGAGGTCGGCCGCTTCGACGACATCTGGTCGGGCGTGTTCCTCAAGCGCGCCGCCGACGTGCTCAACAAGGACGTGCTCACCGGCTACCCGCTCTGCGAGCACAACAAGGCCGCCCGCCCGACGTTCGACGACCTCAACAACGAGGTTCCGGGGCTCGAACTCAACGAGCACCTCTGGGAGGTCGTGGACGCGGTCGGCGACGACGCCGACAGCTACGCCGGCGTCTTCGAGGCGATGGCCGACGCCCTCGCGGACGGCGACTGGTCCGACTACCGCAACGGCGACTTCTTCAACTACGTCGGCGAGCACATGCGCGACTGGCTGGACTGCCTCGACGCCCTCGCAGCGCCGCGGGCCGCCGCGCCCGCCGACGACTGACTGATTGCCCGACGGGTGACCAATCGGTCGGCCGACCGACGCGCGCCGGCGGACCGGCAATCGTCTCTTTGTCCCGCGGTTCGGGCGCTTCGCCCGACGAATCGGTAGGTATAAATGATTTAGGGAGACCTAAATCCATGTATGCAAGAACGCGACCGAGAGCTTCGCGGCCACAGTCGTCGCCGGTTCATCGCGACGACGGCGGCCCTCGGGGTCGGCGCGCTCGCCGGCTGTACCGGCGGCGACGAGGAAACGGAAACAACGACCGAATCGGACAGCAGCGAGGGCGTCGGACAGATCGGTTCCGGGCGCTCCCCGTTCGGCGACCGCGATATAACCGGCGGCGTGTCCGTCTCGGAGATGCCCGACCTCTCGGGTGAACTCACGCTCTACTCGGGCCGCGGCAAGGCGCTCGTCGGCGAACTCATCTCCTTCTTCGAGGAGTACTACGACGACTTCACCATCCGTCCGCGGTACAACTCGGCGACCGAACTGGTCAACCAGATTCAGACCGAGGGACAGAACAGTCCCGCCGACGTGTTCTTCTCGGTCAACGCCGGGTCGCTCGGTGCGCTGAAGGACGCGGGTCGCACGCAGGACCTCCCGAGCGAGGTGCTCGACCTCGTCCGCGACGAGTTCCACGACCCCGACGGGCAGTGGACCGGAACCTCCGGCCGCGCCCGGACCGTCCCGTTCAACACCGACCAGTTCGACGAGTCGGGGATTCCCGACGACATCATGGCCTTCCCGGACACGGAGGCGTTCCGCGACAACATCGGCTGGGCACCCACGTACTCCTCGTTCCAGGCGTTCATCACGGCGATGCGCGTCCTCGAGGGCGAAGAGGCGACCAGAGAATGGCTGCAGGGGATGCAGGACCTCGGCGTCACGGAGTACAACGACGAGTTCCTCGTCTCGCAGGCCGTCGCCGACGGCGAAATCGGCGCTGGCTTCGCCAACCACTACTACATCCAGCGCATCCTCGCCGGGCGGTCGAACGCGCCGCTTTCGACCGCGTTCACCGCGGGCGACGCCGGCTCGATTTTCAACGTCGCGGGCGCGCTCGTCCTCGACACCGCCGAGGACTCCGAACTGGCGAGCAACTTCGTTCGCCACCTGCTGTCGGCCGAAGCGCAGGACTACTTCGCGCGGACGACCTTCGAGTACCCGCTCGTCTCGGGCGTCGACCCCATCGGCGAGCTTCCGGGCATCGACGAACTCAGCCCGCCGGAGGGCCTCGACCTGACGCAGCTCTCGGACCTCGAAGGAACCGTGGAACTCTTGCGTGAGGTGGGCGTTCTCTGAGGTAGCTCACACATGGCGACCGAACAGCAGACGGGGACCGGTGGGGGGGACGACGAGCAACCGCTCGGCCTGACCGTCGCGAGCGGGGCCGTCGCCGCCGCCGTCGTCGTTCCGCTGCTGTGGCTCGCCAAGACCGCGCTCGAAGTCGGATTCGCCGAGGCATTAGCGCTCGTCACCCGACCGACGACCGTCGAGGTGTTTCTGAACAGCGCCGTTCTCGTCACGCTCGTCACCGCCGCGTGCATCGGACTCGGCGTCCCGCTGGCGTATCTGACCGTCCGGACAGACCTGCCGTTCAGGCGTTTTTGGACCGTCGTCGTCTCGCTCCCACTCGTTATTCCGAGCTACATCGGCGCGTTCGCCTTCGTCTCGGCGTTCGGCCCGCGGGGGGCGTTCCAGCGGCTGTTGGCCCCGCTCGGGGTCGAGTCGCTCCCGGAAATTTACGGGTTACCCGGTGCCGTTTTGGTGCTGACGCTCTACACGTACCCGTACGTGTTCATCACCACCCGGGCCGCGCTGAAGTCGATGGACACCACGCTCATCGACGCCGCGCGGACCCTGAACCACACCCGCTGGGAGTCGTTCAAGCGGGTAACGGTCCCGCAGATACGCCCCGCGGTCGCCGCCGGTTCGCTCCTGACGGCGCTGTACGTCCTCTCGGACTTCGGCACGCCGGCCATCATGAAGTTCGACGCGTTCACCCGCGTCATCTACGTGGAGTTCGGGACGTTCGGCCGCGACACCGCGACGCTCCTGTCGCTCCAACTCATCGCCGTGACGCTCCTCATCTTGACCCTCGAATCGAAGATTCGCGGCGACGAGCGCACGACGACCGGCGGGCGCTCGGGGAGTCCGATGCCGCTCGGGAAGTGGAAGTACCCGGCGCTCGGCTTCGCGGCGCTCGTCGCCACCGTCGCCCTTCTCGTCCCGCTCGGCATCCTCTTTACGTGGCTTGCACAGGGCGTCGCCGCGACGAGTCAGTCGCTCGCGTTCCAGCCCGAGTACGCGCTCAACTCGGTTCTCGTCGCGGCCGCGACGGCGGGCGCGGCGACGCTCGCCGGCCTGCCCGTCGCCTACCTCGCAGCACGGCACCCCTCGCGGCTGAGTTCCGTCTTCGAGCGTGCGACCTACGTCGGCTACGCGGTGCCGGGCGTCGTCCTCGGACTGGCACTCGTCTACTTCGGAAGCTCCTACGCGACGCCCATCTACCAGACGCTCTACCTCCTCGTATTCGCCTACATCATCCGCTTTCTCCCGCAGGCAATCGGGTCGCTCCGGGCGTCGTTCCTCCGGGTCGACCCCGCGCTCCCGGAGGCGGCGCGGACGCTCGGCGAGACCCCGTCGGGGGCGTTCCGTCACGTGACGCTCCCGCTCGTCGCGCCCGGCCTGTTCGGCGGCGCGGCGCTCGTCTTCCTGACCACGATGAAGGAACTGCCCGCGACGCTCCTGCTGCGCCCCTCGGGGTTCAGCACGCTCGTGACGCACATCTGGACGGCCTACGAGCAGGGCTACTTCGGCCAAGCCGTCGTGCCCGCGTTCATCCTGCTTTTCGTCTCCGGGCTCTCGATGCTCGTCATCATCACCCAAGAGGGATACGATGTCAAATAGCACACTCTCGACCACCGACCGCTCGAACCGCACGGAATCCACCGGCTCCGACGCCGACGACGAGGACGTCGGCGGCGTCCTCGAACTCGACGGCGTCTCGAAGTCCTACGGCACCGAGTCGGTCATCGCCGACCTCTCGCTCAGCGTCGAGGAAGGCGAAATCCTCACGCTCCTCGGCCCCTCGGGCTGTGGGAAGACGACGACGCTCCGGCTCATCGCCGGACTCGACCGCCCCGACGGCGGCGAGGTCCGACTGAACGGGAACGTCGTCTCCGGCGGGGACACCTTCCGCGCGCCCGAAGAGCGCGGCGTCGGCGTCGTCTTCCAGGAGTTCGCGCTGTTCCCGCACCTCACCGCGGCCGAGAACATCGCCTTCGGCCTGAAGGACCTCGACGAAGCCGAGCGCGACGAGCGCGTTCGCGACCTCCTCGATCTCGTCGGGCTGGAGACCCAAGGCGAGAGCTACCCCGACGAACTCTCCGGCGGCCAGCAACAGCGGGTCGCCCTCGCCCGGTCGCTCGCGCCCGAACCGGCCATCCTGCTCCTCGACGAGCCCTTCTCGAACCTCGACGTGGACCTCCGCGTCCAGATGCGCGAAGAGGTCCGCCGCATCCTCAAAGAGGCCGGCGTGACGGCCGTCTCCGTCACCCACGACCAGGAAGAAGCGATGTCCATCTCCGACCGCGTGGCCGTGATGAACGACGGCGACCTCGAACAGATTGGCGAGCCCGAACAGGTGTTCCAGCACCCCGAGTCCCGCTTCGTCGCTGGCTTCCTCGGCTACGCCGGGTTCCTGCCGGGACGCATCGCGGGCGAGGTGGTCGAGACCGAACTCGGGACGGTCGGCCGCGACCAGATTCACGGCCTCGCGCCCGAGTACGACGACACGGACATCGACATTCTCGTCCGCCC
Organism: Haloferax sp. Atlit-12N; assembly: GCF_003383095.1. Taxonomy (NCBI): domain Archaea; kingdom Methanobacteriati; phylum Methanobacteriota; class Halobacteria; order Halobacteriales; family Haloferacaceae; genus Haloferax; species Haloferax sp. Atlit-12N. The sequence goes on along the minus strand of NZ_PSYW01000005.1, from coordinate 26,962 downwards.
CGACGACGTGTCGGCGCACCCCTGCGGCGACGGCGGCGAGGGTCACGGCAAAGTCGTCGGGAAGCGCTATCTCGGTCCGACCATCCTCTACGAGGTCGAACTCCACGGCGGCGATAGTCTGCTGTGTATGCACAACCACGACGAGACCGTCCCGACCGACGGCTGCGTCGAGGTGACGCTCGACGCCGGCCACGAACTCGCGTGGTTCCCGCGCGAACAGCGCCCCGAAACCGGCCCCTACTCGGACTGAGGATGGGTCGGCGAGACTCGAAGACGGACGGCTCTCTCCCGCTTGGCGACCGCGTGCGAACCGCAGTCCGCAGGCTCGCGTTTGATTTCGACTTCACCGTCGACATCAACCGGACTCGAACGCGTCGACGACTCGCCGCGCTCGGCGTCTCGCTGCTCATCGGCCTCGTCGTGACGTGGTTCGCGGTCGACCTCTTTCCGTATCACACCGTCAACGACGACGAGGGCGTCTATCTCATGCAGGCCGCGATGCTCCTCGAAGGCAAGCTGTTCCTCTATCCCGGCCAACTGACGGAGGCCGTCAGACCGTGGTTCTTCGTGGTACAGGAGACGCCGAGCGCCCCCGGCGGCGTCCAGCTCTACTCGAAGTACTCGCCGGCCGTACCGGCGCTGTTCGCGGTCGGCCTCGCCGTCGGGCTTCCGAACCTCGTGTTAGGAGCTATCGCCGCGGTGTCCGCCGCGCTGGTCTACACGCTCGCGGCCGACGCGTTCGACCGGACGACCGGCGTCGTCGCGGCGGGCCTGCTCGGGCTCTCGCCGTTGTTTCTGCTCACTTCGTCGACGTTCCTCGCGTACGCGCCGACGACGATGCTCAACCTCGGCTTCGCCGTCTGCTACGTCCGGGCCGCCCGCCGTGACTCCTCGGGCTACGCCGTCGTCGCCGGTGCGCTCGTCGGCGCGGCGTTCTTCGCCCGCCCCTACACCGCCGTGCTGTTCGCCCTGCCCTTCATCGCCCACTCGCTGTGGGCGCTCGCGACCGCCCGCCGTGCGGGGACCGGCTGGGTCGTCTTCCGCCGGTACGTCGCCATCGCGCTCCCCGGCCTCGCGTTCGTCGGCCTGACGCTCGCTTACAACGCCGTCGTGACGGGCGACCCGCTCACGTTCCCCTACATCGCCTTCGCCCCACGGGACGGTATCGGCTTCGGCGAGCGGGCCATCCTCGGCTACGAGGTCTTCTACACGCCCGAACTAGGGATTGAGACCGCAGTCGAGGCGCTCGACTTGCTCGCGACGCGCTGGGGGCCGATGGGCTGGCTCGGCACCGTCGCCGCGGTGTTCGGCCTCGGCGTCACCGCCCGCCGCTGGTGGGGTCACAAGACCGGTCGAAGCCTCCGTGGGAGCGCGAGACGCCGCCATCACGGCCTCGGCGGCCGCGACCGCGCTTTCGCCGAACTCTCCGACGACGCCCTCGCCTGCGTCGTCGCGGGCGTGTTCGCCTCGGTGTTCGTCGGCAACGCCGCCTTCTGGGGGACGCACAACGGCCTCCGAAACGGCCTCATCGACCTCCTCGGCCCATTCTACCACTTCGACGCGCTCGTCCCGCTCGCGGTGTTCGGCGCGGCCGGAATCGTCGCCGGCGCTCGCCTCCTCCGCCGGCTGGCCCACCGCCGCTTTTCGGCCTCGGAGGCCCGCGGCGTCGTCTTCTCGGTGCTCCTCGTCTCGGCGCTTATCGCCGGCGGCGTGACGGTCGAGGCCGTCGAGGAACCCTACGACGAGAACCGACTCCGAACCGAGAACCTCGCGGCGACCTACGAACCGCTCCTCGACGCCGGCTTCGAACAGCCGCCGCTGACCCCGTCCGTGCCGGGCATCGATACCGGCGGTCTCGGGGGCGGTGACGGCGGAATCGGCCTCGGTGGCGACTCGACCGCGGCGGGCAACGAGACGAAGGCGCTCGTCTTCCACCCCGACCCCTACGGCGACTGGTCGGCCCATCCCTTCCAAGTGCTCCGCAACGACCCCGGCTTCGACGGCCCGGTGGTGTACGCCATCGACGACGGAGCCGAACAGGACTTCACGGTCCTCGACGCGACGAATCGGACCCCGTACCGGTTCACCTATCAGGGGACGTGGACCGGAGCGGTGGACGCCGTCGAACCAGAACTGACCCGACTCGACGTGCTCGCTGGCGAGCGGGTCGAGGCGACGACGACGCTCGGCGCGCCCGAGGGGACGAACACAGTGTCGGTCCGCGTCGAGACCGACGAGGGCTACGCCCGCTACGACGCGGCGATGGCCGAGAACCTGACCGTCGAGTGGTCGCTGACGCCGGCCGGCGTGGCCGTGACGAACCGCCCGCTGGCCGCCGGTCCAGAACGGCTGTCGATTCCGCCGGGCGCGAGCGAGGTCGACCTCGCGGTGACCTACGTCGGCGACTTCGGCGAGACGGTCACCTATCGGCAGACCGTGACTGTCGAGCGCTCGGGCGGCGAGGTCCGGGTCGTCTGGCCGCCGGAGACCCGCGTCTGCCGGCTGACCACCGACTGCGGGACCGAAGGCGCATGGGTCGGTCCCGACGGCGACTACCTCGACGGCGTCTCGGTCGAGACCGACGCGCGCGTCGCCTGAGCGAGAGCCTGCGGCTCTCGGGCAGTCGGTCGGAAAAAATGAAACGTCGGGGTTGGGGTCGGCGGCTCAGTCGTCCGCCGGGCCGGTCGTGCCCGACGAGCCGAGGAAGCCGTCGATAGTCGCGCGCTTCGCGATGTGCGGGCGGTAGACCCACGCGTTCAGGAGGACGATGGGAACCATCGTCGCCGCGACGAGCGCGTAGCCGACGTGCAGGTTCGGCAGGAGCACCGACGAGTAGACGAGCGGGTAGGCGATGCCGCCGATGGTACCGACGCCGCCGACGACGCCCGCGACGGCCCCGGAGCTGTTGGGGAACATCGCCGGCACCTGCGCGAAGATAGCGCCTTCCGCGAACGCGCAGGCCATGCCGACCATGAAGCCGGCGGCCACCGCGATGAGGACGGCCCCCGAGAGACCGGCGAGCGTCATGGCGAGCATGGCGACGACGATGAACGAGAGCGACACGAACGTCCACTGCTCGCGGTAGCGACCCTTGAACACGGGCAGAATGTCCATCTCCTTGCGCGCCAGCACGTCGCTGACGTAGCCGCCAATGGGCCGGAGCAAGCCAGCCGCGATGGAGAACGTGGCCGCGAACGTGCTCGCGAGCACGAGGTTGTCCGTGTTGAACGCCTCGCGGTAGTAGGTGGCGAGCCAGCCGTTCATCGAGAGTTCGAGACCGAAGCTCATGATGTAAGCGAGCGCGAGCGCGACGGTCCCGTACCGGGTCGCGGTGTGGACCCACTGCTTGAGCGTCGCGTTGTCGGCGGTCGCCTGCCGGCGCTCGTCGGTCGCAGCGGCCTCGCCGAGGAAGTAGTAGGCGATTGCGAGCAGAATCGAGACGATGCCGGTGTAGAAGAACGCCGCCCGCCAGTTGCTCTGGAAGAGGGGGCCGCTCCAGTCTGGCCCGAACACGCGGGGCAGGATGAGCGCGCCGCCGGCGGCACCGGCGTTCCCGACGCCGGCGTAGATTCCCTCGGCCATGCCGAGGTTCTCCTCTTCGAACCACTCGGAGACGTGCTGGATACCGATGACGAACGTGATGCCCGCCGTGGCGACGATGAGGCGTTCGATGAAGAACACGGTGTAGCTCTCGGCGAAGGCGCTCGCCATCGAGAACACCCCGACGTAGCCGAGGACGAGGGCGAACACCACCGGCGCACCGAACTTGTCTGAGAGCCAGCCGGTAAGGATGCGGCCGAACGGCGCGAGCCAGATGGCCGCGCTCGCCAAGATACCGATTTCGGCGAGCGAGAGTCCGAACTCCTCTGCCATCGGCCCCGTGAAGGGCGCGAACGAGAACCAGATGAGGAACGAGAAGTTGAACCCGATAGTGGCGAGAAGCAGCGTCCGCCACTTGGTCATCTTTACGAGACCCATACGCCTACCCCCGCCACAGTAGCACAATCATGTACAATTCTGCCGTTTTCTTGCATCGGTTTGGACATCATGTAGCGGATAGCACAGAGTTCTAATTGAAAAGCTCTGCCCACAATGCCCCATAAACACTTATCGAATGTTTAGAGAACTGGGCCAAATAGAAACAATATTACCAATATTATTCGATAATATACCGAGTTGTACCGTGGACATATGTCCAAAAACACCCCGAGAATATGAATCTGGTGGTGAGTTCTCGGCGACCGTTACAGGTCGCGTCGCCAGATGACGGCCGCCCCGTTGGTGAGTGCGGCCGCGAGCGGGTCGGTCGAGGCGGTTGAGTCGTCGAGTTCCTCGACGCCGGGAGCGACTAACGTCGGTTCCCAGCCGCCGGTACGGTCGGCGTGCAGGGTCGGGAGGGGGAGTTCGTGTTCATGGTGAATCGGGCTGGTCGGGTCGAACGACGACGAAATCGGAGGTGGAAGCGAAATCGGAGACGACGCGAGCGTGGAAACGGGACGTGCGGGGCGTTACGCGAGCGGGCAGACGACCACGTCGTCGACGCGGATGCCGCCCTCGGCGGCGACGGAGTCACCGGAGACGATGTCGGTCGCGTCGACCGCGAGGTCGCCGACGTCGACCGTGGTCGCGCCGGGGGCGAAGTTGAGCGCACAGAGGTATGAGCCGTCGTCGTGGTCGCGGACGAACGCGACCGCGCTGTCGGAGTCGGCTTCGTAGTCGATGCGGCGGAACGTCCCGTCGTACCGGAGCGCGGGCGTCTCGTCGCGGACCTCGATGAGGCGCTCGTAGTGCTCGCGGATGTCGTCGCGGGCGTGGTCCCACGCGAGGGCGTCGCGCCGGCCGCGCTGGCCGATTTCCTGTCCGCCGTAGACCATCGGCACGCCGGGGAGCGTAAACAGCGCGCCCGCGGCGGCCAGCGCCTCGTCCTCGCCGCACTCGACGATGTAGCGCGTCTCGTCGTGGTTTTCGAGGTAAAGCATGAACGCCGCGTGGTCGGGGAAGCCGACCTGCGTGCGCTGTTCGATGGCGTCGAGGATTCGTTCGGCGGGCTCGTCGCCGCGGCCGACCTGCCGGAGCGTGAAGTACAGCGTCGTGTCGAAGTGCATGTCGAACATGCCCTCGTGGAAGTCGGCGATGTACGGGATAGTCTCGTCCAGAAGCAGGAACTCGGGGTCTTTCGCCTTCACGCGGTCGCGAATCTCCTGCCAGAACGTGTCGGGGACGGCCCACGCCATGTCGCAGCGAAAGCCGTCGACCACCTCGGCCCACATGTCAACCGCGTCGAGCAGGTACCGGCGGACTTCGAGGTTCCGGTGGTCGAAGTTGGCGATGTACTCCCAGTCGAAGTAGGTGCCCGGTTCGCCGCTCTCCTGCCACTCGTACCAGTCGTAGTACTCCGAGTCGGGGTTCTTGTAGGCGTCTTCGAAGAACGGGTGGGCGCGGGCGGAGTGGTTGAGCACGAGGTCGAAAAGCACCTTCATGCCGTGGTCGTGGGCGGCCTCGACGAACTGCTCGTAGTCCTCGCGGGTGCCGAGGTCCTCCGCGATGTCGTAGAAGTCCACGATGTTGTAGCCGTGGGGCGCGTGGTCGTTCTGGAGGACGGGCGTGAGCCACAGACAGTCGACGCCGAGCGATTCGAGGTAGTCGAGACGCTTTTCGAGCGCCTCGAAGGTGTTGTCGGCGTCCTCGTCGTCCGAGGCGTAGCCGCGGACGTAAATCTCGTAGAGCGTCACCTCCTGTGCCCACTTCGGCGGGTCGTTGGGGCGGGAGATGGACGCGTTCCGCGCGCCGGAGCCGTCGGCGTGGCCCGTTACGTCGGTCTGGACCGCTTCTGTCTCCGCCTCGGCGAACCCGCCGTCGGCGACGGCCTCGCGCTCGACGGTCACGGTGTCGGGCACGCTGTACGTCTCGTCGAGGGCGACCGCGTGGACGCGGAGTCGGTCGCCGACCGCCGAAAGCGGGACGCGGAGCTCCCAGCCGTCGGTCTCGACGGCCGCGTCGTCGACCTCGTCGCGGTCGTCGACGACGAACTCGACCACGAGGTCGTCGCGGACGGTGTCGCTGTCGGGGTTCGGTTGCGGGTCAGCGCGGACGACGACCACACCGTCTTCGACGGTCGCGTCGAGCCTGATTCGAGGACGGCCTCCCTGTCCCCGCTGGGCGTCGCCGGCACCGCTTCCGGAGCCGGACGCGCCGCCGCTGAACCCCGTCGGGCGCGCGGAGCCGCTCTGTCCGCTGTAGCCGCTCATCCCGCTCATCCCGCTCGCGCCGCTCCTGACGGAGCCGGCGGGCAGGTAGGAACCGGGAAAGACCCGGACGGTGAGCGTGTGCGTCGCGTTGGGCGCGTCGAGTTCGACGACGTAGCGACCGGCCGCGTCGGGCGTGAACTGTACGACTGCGGTGTCGGCGTCGAGTTCGAGGCTGCTGGCGACCGGCGCACTCCGAACCCGCCACGAGTAGTCGGCGTCGGGGTCGGGGTCACGAGGCGCGAGTTGTACTGACTCGCCGACAGCCATGAACTGCGGCGGTCCTGGGTGTTGCATACTCACAAAGAACGTGCCGGGTGACTTTGAGTTTACCCCTGATGGAACCAGCGTTCCGGTGAGAGACGGGTTCTACCGAGTCCCCTCGGCGTCTCCCGAATTCGTCGGTTTGCAGGCATAAATGATGGGAGATGGGCGGCCAATACTTATGGTTCGAGACCCTCGTCTACCTCTATGCGACTTCGGACCGCCTTAAACGAATACAAACGCGACCGGGGCGGACGCTTCCCAGAGGAGTGTCGGACCTCGGACGGGGCGTTCTCCGGTCACGGGGACCGACTCGTCTACGTCGGCCTCGATGGGTCTCTCCGGGATTACTCCGCTTCACTTTCGGGCCTCTACGGTATCGACCGCTCTCGGTTCGGCATCGAGGCGGACGGTGAGACACACTGGTTCGACGAGTTGGAGTCCGTGCGACAGCACTACTACCGGGAGACGAGCCTCGTCGAGACCGAGTACGACGCCGGGGAGTACACCGTCCACCAGTACGACCTGACGCTCGGTCGCGCCCACGTGACGCACGTCGAGCTTCGCGGCGCGATTCCCACCGACGCCCACCTGACCGCCTTTCTCACCTTCGCCCCCGAGGGCCGAGAGACGCGGGTCGGTCGGCTCATCCACGAGGCCGGCGGCCCGAACGACACCCAAGCGGTCGAAGTGTTCCACCGGAACGAACACGACTACGTCACCGCGTCGACCGGACTCAGCGACGTTCGCGGCCAGATTCCCGAGCGGTTCGACGAGATTCTCTCCGAGGACACCTTCGACTTCCCGCGGGACGCCGTCCTCGAACGCTACGAGGACACCCACCTCTCGGGCGACGTGGTCGTCAGCGCCCCGCTCGAACAGGAGGGCCGCGCCGCGAGGACGACCCTCGTCACCCAGCTTTCGGACCACAACGAGATGGCTCGGACCGACGCCCTCGCCGACCTCCGACACTGTTCGGTCCAGCACGCGACCGCCGACGCGCTCCGAGAGGCCGCCCGCGAGCAGGCCGAGGTGTTCGTCCCCGACGGGACGCCGCGTGAGCGAATCGTCCGCGCCGACCTCCGGGCGCTGTCGCTTCTGACCGCGCCGAGCGGCGCGCGCATCGCCGGCCCCGAGTTCGACCCGTTCTACGCCCACTCCGGCGGCTACGGCTACACCTGGTTCCGCGACGACGCCGAGGTCACCCAGGCGCTCGCGCACGCCGACGGCGCTTTCGGCCTCGGCCTCGGCGACCGCCTCGCGACGAGCGCCGAGTTCTACTGCAAAACCCAACTCGAAGACGGCACGTGGCCACACCGCGTCTGGGCCGTCGACGGGACCGTCGCCCCCGGCTGGGCCCACGGCCGCGTCGAAGGCTCCGGCGACGAGGAGTATCAGGCCGACCAGACGGCGAGCGTCGTCGCCGCGCTCGCGTCGCTCCTCGCCGAACGCCGCGACGACCTCGACGACGAACTCGTCGGTCGCATCCGCTCGACCATCGCCGCCGGCGTCTCGGGGCTCGACAGCAGTCTCGAATCCGACGGGCTTCCGAAGCCCTGTCAGAACGCGTGGGAGAACATGAGCGGTCGATTCACGCACACGGCTGCGACGTTCCTCCAAGCGTACGCCACGGTCGCCACCGCACCCGTGAACGACGACCTCCGGGACCACGCCGCCGAGCAGGCGACCGCGGTGTACGAGGGACTCGACGAACTGTGGTCCGAAGAACGCGAGGTCTACGCCCTCCGAATCGACGGAAACGGCGACCTCGACGACCGCCTCGACTCGGCCACGTTCGCCCTCGTCGACGCCGTCGACGCCTACGCCGACATCGAGGAGATCGATTCGAAGACCGGCAACCGGCTCGTCAAGCACATGGCCGCGACGCTGAAGGGGCTCTACCGGAACCCCCGCGGCGACGTCGCCGGGCTGGTCCGGTTCGAGGACGACTACTGGCGCGCCGACGGACAGGACGGCGAGAAGGTCTGGTCCGTCTCGACCGCGTGGGGCGCGAACGCCGCCGCGAAGTTCGGCGTCCTCTGTGACCGAATCGGCAAGGACGGCCGCCGATTCGTCGAGCGCGCGACGAACCTCTACGAACTGCTCCAACCCGACGGCCCCCTCACGACCGAGGCGGGCTACCTCGCCGAGCAGGTGTTCGACGACGGGCGCTTCGACAGCGCGACGCCGCTCGGCTGGCCCCACGCCATCCGGATGGAGACGACGGCCATCCTCGCCGACATCGACGCGCTCCCCGCGCCGAAGCCCGCGCCGACCGGCCCGGAGAACCGGCCGCGGTGGACGACCGGCGAGAAGTACGGCATCGGAACCGTCGCCGACCACTACGCCGAAGACCCCTCTCGCCTCTGGTTCACCCTGACCGAGGGCGCGCTGACCGAGGTCCGCTTCCCGCGGGTCGACCTGATGAACCTCCGGACGCTCGACTTCCTCGTCGTCGACGCCGACCCCGACGACGAGTACACGGCGCGCACTCACAACGAGACCCGGCGGGACGACCACGCCGACACGGTCGAACGCCGGGCCGAAATCGTCGACGACGACGCGCTCGTCTTCCGCCACGTCGTCACCGAGACGGGCGACGGCCGCGGCCACGAGTGGGAACTCACCGTCGAGTACATCATCGACCCCGAACACGACGCGATGCTCGCGGACGTGCAGTTCGAGTCCATCGACGGCGACGAGTACGAACTGTACACCATCGCCGACACGGCGCTGGCGAACACCGGGACGAAAGACCGCGGCATCCGCCTCGGCCAACTCGGGAGCTACCACCTCGTCGCCCGCGACGCGGGCGCGTTCGACGCCGGCGACGGCCACGAACCGCTCCTCATCGACCAGAACGGCAGGGAGTACAGCGTCGCCATCGCGCTCACCGCCGCCGGCCGCTTCGAGTGGGCCACCGTCGGCGTCGCCGGCTCGCGGTACCTCGCGGACTTCTTCTCGAAGGGCGAACTCCCGAGCGCCCAAGAGCGCATCGACGACGAGAACGTCGTGCTCGTCGGACGCATCGGCACGGGCGACGAACTCGCCGAGACGCTGGCGCTCGGCTTCGCCGAACACGCCGACACCGCCGCCGCGCTGGGTGAGGCGGCCGGCGCGCTCACCCGCGGCTACGAGACGGCGCGGGCGGCCTACACCGACTCGTGGGCGGACTTCCTCGCCGACAAGGAACTCCCCGGCTCGGTCGCCGCCGACGACGAACTCGCCGCGCAGTACAAGACCGCGCTCATGAGCCTGCGGGCGGTCGAGGACAAGACCTACCTCGGCGCGGGGCTCGCCTCGCCGTCGGTGCCGTGGGGCGAGGCCGTCCCCGCCGAGGAGGCGAAGGGGTACGGCTACAACTTCGTCTGGTCGCGTGACCTCTATCAGGTCTTCACCGTCTTCGAGGCCGTCGGCGACGTCGAAACGGCCATCGACGCGCTGGAGTACATCTACACCTACCAGCAGGACGACCGCGGCTTCATCCCGCAGAACACCTACCTCAACGGGCGGACCCGCTGGGGCGGCGAGCAGATGGACAACATCTCGTTCCCGCAGGTGATGGCGTACATGCTCTACGAGCGCGGCGTCGCCTTCGACGACGTGGCCTACGACTACGAGAACGTCAAGTACTCCGCGGACTACGTCGCGCGGAACGGGCCGCCGACCGCACAGGAGCGCTGGGAGGAGGAAGCCGGGTACTCGCCGTCGTCCATCGCGGCCGAAATCGCCGGCCTCGGCTGTGCGGCGTCCATCGCGCTCGACGAGGGCCACACCGAAGACGCGCTCGTCTGGCTGGCGCTGGCCGACGACTGGACCGAGCGCGTCGACGACTGGACCGCGACCCGGACCGGAACCGACCGCAACACGCACACGCCGTACTACGTCCGCATCACCCGCGACGGCGAACCCGACGCCGGACACCTGCGGACGCTGGCGAACAACGGGCCGACGCTCGACGAGCGCGAAATCATCGACGCCGGCTTCCTCGAACTCACCCGCCTCGGCATCAAGCCCGCCGACGACGAGATAATCCGGAACTCCGTGAAGGAAGTCGACGAGACCATCCGCGTCGACACGCCCCACGGACCGGCGTTCTACCGGTACAACGGCGACGGCTACGGCGAGCGCGAGCGCGACGAAGAGGGCGCGCCGTGGTCCGTCGACGCCAAAGGGAAAGGTCGGCTCTGGCCGATTTTCACCGGCGAGCGCGGCGAGTACGAACTGCTCGCCGGGACCGAGGAGGGCGACCTCGCGCCGGACAACCTGCTGCGGACGATGGCCGCCTTCGCCAACTCCGGCCGCATGCTCGCAGAGCAGGTCTGGGACCGCGAACACGCGACCGACTTCAACTGGGAGTTCGGCGAGGGCACCGGCAGCGCGACACCGCTGGCGTGGTCGATGGCCCAGTTCGTCCGCCTCGCCCACGGCGTCGACGCCGGCGAACCCGTCGAGACGCCCGCGTTCCTCCGCGAGCGGTACGTCGAGTCCGACCGCCCGAACGGGCCGTCGCTCCGTGTGAGCACGCGATTCAAGGGTGACAAGCTCATCGTCTCGGGGCAGACCGACGCCGCCGTCGTCGCGGTCAAGACGCCCGGCGAGACCCGACTCGTCGAGCCCGACGACGAGGCGTTCGAGGTCGAAGTCGCCATCGAGTACGGTGAGAACCAGGTGACCGTCGCCGCGGCGACCCACGAGGACCTGACGAAAGCCGGCACGACCGTCTCGCGCTTCACGCTCTGAGGCGCGAGGGCTGACTGCCGGCCGCGCCGCCGCAGGTGGCGATTCGACGACTTCTTTCGACCCATTCCGCCAGCACCGCTTTTCCGTCTCCGGCCTAACGGTCAGGTATGCCGGTCTACCAGCGTCGAACCCGCGTCGCCGCCCCGCTCGAACGCGTCTGGGAGTTCCACTCGGACGTGTCGGGACTGGAGGCGCTCACTCCGGCGTGGATGCACCTCGAAATCGAGTCGGTCCGCGGCCCCGACGGCGAAGAAACGCCCGACGAACTCGTCGCCGGGACGGAAATCGAGATGTCGATGCGACCGTTCGGCGTCGGCCCGCGCCAGCGGTGGACCTCGCGCATCCTCGACCGCGAGTCGGGCGAGGGAACGGCGTGGTTCCGCGACGACATGGTCGGCGGCCCCTTCTCGCGGTGGGTCCACACCCACCGCTTCGTCGCCGACGGCGACGAGACGATACTCGAAGACCGTGTGGAGTACGAACTCCCGTTCGGCCCCCTCGGCGACCTCGCGGGCGTCTTCGGCGGCGTCGGTTTCGAGGGGATGTTCCGGGGGCGCCACGCCGAGACGAAGCGGCTGTTGGAAGAACAGTGAACAGTAAACAGTAGGAACAGCAGTCGAGTCAGCGCGCCGACGGCTCAGTCGTCGCTGAGCGAGAAGCGTGGTTCGACCTCGGAGCGGACGCCGCCGATGTCGAACTCGAAGCGCGCGCCGCCGAGGTCGGATTCGGGCGCGGTCGCCTCGATGTCCCACCCGTGCGCCTCGACGATGCTCTCGACGATAGAGAGCCCGAAGCCCGTGCCGGACTCGGACGTGGTGTGGCCGTGTTCGAAGACGGTGTCGCGCTCGTCAGCCGGGATGCCGGGGCCGTCGTCGGCGACGTAGAAGCCGGTCTCGGTGGGGCCGACGCGGACGGTCAGTTCGTCTGCGGCGTCGCCGTCCTCGTCGTCGGGGCAGGGGCCGCCGTGTTCCACCGCATTTCGAAACAAGTTCTCGAACGCCTGCTGGAGCCGGCCTTGGTCGGCCTGCGTGGAACCGAGGCCGTCCTCGACGACGAGAACCGCGTCGTCGCCGGTGTCGACCGCCTTCCACGCCCGCTCGGCGACGTTCTCGATGGCGACCGAATGCGTCTCGCCGACTTTGCGGCCCTGTCTAGCCAGTTTAAGCACGTCGTTGAGGAGCGTGTCCATCCGGGTGACACCGTCGAGTGCGCGGTCGAGGTAGGTCACGTCCTCTTCCTCGCGGGCGAGTTCGACGAACCCCTTGGCGACGTTGAGGGGGTTCCGCAGGTCGTGGGAGACGACCGACGCGAACTCTTCGAGGCGGTCGTTCTGGCGCTGGAGTTCGCGCTCGCGTCGCTGGCGCGCCAGCGTGTGGGTGACGTTGTTGGCGACCGACCGCAGGAGGTCGACTTCGGTGTCGGTCCACGACCGACTCGTCTCGACCACGTCGAAGACGACGAAGCCGACGAGCGTCCACTTCGAGACCATCGGCACGGCGACGAAGCCGCCGGTCTCGGCGTTGGTGAGCACGTGCTTCGTGTCCGACGCCTCGGGCGGGAGGTCCGAGACGCGGTGGAGGCGGACGTTCTCGAAGCGGTGGAGTCGTTCGACCAGCCAGCGGGCGTCTTCGAGGGCGACCCGCGCGGGGTGCTCGCGCGGGTCGCCGCCGCGCCAGTCGTGCATCCGGGCGGCGACGTTCGTCTCGTCGTCGTAGAGGTAGACCGAACAGCGGTCGAGGTCGGCCACCTCGCCGACGGACTGGAGCGTCCATTCGATTTTCGTGCCGATTTCGTCGGTCTCGGCGCTCATCAACGACGTGGACGTGTCCAAGACGGCGTCTTTCAGGCGCGTCTCGTAGCGCAGGCGGTTCCGGCGACGGCGACGCTCCGTCACGTCCTGCAACGTCCCGATGACGGCGGGTTCGTCGTCTTCGGTTGGGCGGAGTGCGAGGTGACCCTCGCACAGGAGGTCGTCGTCGTGCGGGTACGCCGGACCGGGCGAAAGGACCGTCTCGAAGCGCTCCGTGTCGGGGGCGTCAGGGGCGACGACCCGCTCGAAGGCGGCGCGAATCTCGTCGTTGGCCTCCGCGGCGAGGTCGGCGAACTCCCGGCCGATGATGGCCTCGCGGTCGTAGCCGGTGAGTTCGCAGAAGACGCCGTCGGCGGAGGTGAAGCACCCCGAGGAGTCGAGCGAGTAGACACCGCTGTCGAGCACCTCGATGGCGGTTCCGTAGCGCTCGGAGGCCGCCTTCGCGCGGTACTGCGAGACGGCGTTGACGACCCGGTTGGCGAGGACCGTGTACTGGTCCGTGCCGGTGTCTTTCTGCATGTAGTCGGTCGCGCCGACGCGGAAGGCGTCGCGGGCGACCTCCTCGGAGCCTTTGCCAGTAAAGAGAATGAAGGGGAGGTCGGGGTGTTCGGAACGGACCGCTCGGAGGAACTCCAGTCCGTCGATATCGGGCATGTCGTAGTCCGACACGACGCAATCGACCTGTTCCTGTCGGAGTCGTTCGAGGGCGTCGGCCCCCGAGTTCGACGTCGAGACCGACAGGTCGACGTCGCCGGCCTCGCGTTCGAGGTAAATCGACACGAGGTCCGTCAGACTGGGTTCGTCATCGACGTGGAGGACACGTACGTCGGCCCCCGACCCGTCGTCCATACGGAGTAGCGACCGCTCACCGTAATGAGCGTTGTGACGCGGTTATCAGCGCCGATAACAGACTCGGAGCCGGGAGACGAACAGCCGCGTCGGTGGTCGGCCATTCGAAGGCAGAGCCGTCCGTCCCGAGCGCAGCGAGTCAGGACGCGCTGACGTAGATGCCGCCGAGGACGACGGCCCCGCCGAGGACCGTCGGGAGCGTGGGGATCTCACCGAGGAGAAAGAGAGCGAGAATCGTGCTGCCGACCGGTTCGCCGAGGAGGGAGACGGAGACGACGCTCGATTCGAGATGGGCGAGCGCCCAGTTGATGACGGTGTGACCGAAGATGCCCGGGCCGACCGCCATCCCGAGAAACAGGAGCCACTCGCGGGGCGGATAGCCCGTGAGCGGGTCGCCGCGGCCGACCGCGACGACGAGGAGCGCGGCGGCGCAGACCGAGTAGACGACGACCACGTAGGGGACGAGCGAGACCCTGCTACGGACGCTCCGGCCCGTGAGGACGTAGGCGGCCGCCGTCACGGCACCGATGACCGCGAGCCCGTTTCCGAGAAGCGGCCGCGGCGCGCCGCTGGCGGTGAGGAAGTCGGAGACGGACATGAGCACCATGCCCGCGAGTGCGACGCCGATGCCGATTGCGGTGCGGCGACTCACGCGCTCGTCGAGGACGGCCCACGCGCCGACGGCGACGAACAGCGGTTGGGACTGTACGAGCGTGACGCTCGCGGCGACCGTCGTGTGGTTGAGGCTCTCGAACCACGACGCGAAGTGGGCCGCGAGCGCGACGCCCGCCCCACCGGCCGCGAGGAGGTCCCGCCCCGAGATGGTCGCCAGCGCGTCGCGGTGGCGGACGAGCGCGACCGGCGCGAGGAGAGCCACGGTGAACAGGACTCTGTAAAAGGCCTTCACGAGGCTCGGCGCGGCGCTCCAGCGCACGAGGATAGCGCTCGTGCTAACCGCGAGGACGGCGATGCCGAGGCCCGCAAGCGGCGAGATGGGGGCGTCGGAGTCGGGCGTTGACACACCCCCACGTCGCGGGGGGCTCGCTTACCGTTTGTGGGTCTCGGCGGGACCCGAGGACCGAAGCGACGAGCCTCCTGACCTACTCCTTCCGCGCTCGAATCAGCGCCTTCGGGTTGTCAAAGGAGACGACGGAGTCGCCGTCGAACACCACGTCGAACAGGGATTTCGCCTCCTCCGGCGCCTCGCGGAAGCGACGTTCGAGTTCAGTTCGGTCCTCGGGCGAGACGTTCGTCCGCTCGGTCCACGGGTCGAATTCGAGGCGTATCGCGGCGGTCTCGACCGTCTCGACCGACAGACCCGCGGCCTCGAACCACTCGCGCCACCGCGAAACCGGGTGGAGTTCGACGTGGGTCGGGTCGCGGAGGACCTCGACGCCGTTGAGGAACTCGGCGAGGGAAGCGTCCTCGGGCGCGACGTTGTCCTCGAAGGCGAAGACGCCGCCGGGTTCGAGAACGCGCGCGACCTCGGCGACGAACCCCTCGGGGGCGGGGAAGTGGTGCGCGGCGATGCGGCAGGCGGCCGCGTCGAAGGAGTCGTCTGCGAACGGGAGACGCTCCGCGTCGGCGACGACGCCCGTGACGGGGTACTCGCGGACCGCGGTGGCGACCATCTCCGGGGCGGCGTCGGCCGCGACGACCGAGGAGACGCCGGCCTCGGCTATCGCGCCCGCGGTGTGGCCGGCCCCGGTCGCCACGTCGAGCGCGCGGGTCGCGCCGCGACACCACGACGCGAGCGTCTCGCGGTCTTCGCCGAGGCGGTGGACCTCGCTGTCGAAGTACGACTCGGCGGCGTTCCCGAACTGGGCGGCGGTTCGGCGTTTCTCGTCGCTCATGACCCGGGGTTCGCGCAGGTCGGTGAAAAAGGAGTGCGAGGAGACAGGTCGGGACGCGGGCGAACTCACCCCGTCTCGTCGGCGCTCGGGGCGCGGGGCGGTCAGCGTGTGGGACGACGTTACGCCGCGTCAGCGTCCACGTAGTCCGGTCGCTCGGCGTACGGAATCGGGTCGCGCTCGTCGAGGTTCTGGAACGCCTGCAGGCGGAACGCACAGGAGTCGCAGGTGCCGCAGGCCGGTTCCTCGGCGCGGTAGCAGGACCACGTGTGTTCGAAGGGGACGCCGAGTTCGAGGCCGCGGCGGGCGATATCGGTCTTCGAGTCGTGGACGAACGGCACTTCCAGCGAGATGGTCGTGTCGGGTTTCGTGCCGACATCGACCATGGCCTCGAAGGCGTCGAAGAACTCGGGGCGGCAGTCGGGGTAGCCCGAGTAGTCCTCGGAGTGCGCGCCGACGAAGACGGCGTCGCAGTCGTTCGCCTCGGCGTACGAGACGGCCATCGACAGGAGGTTGGCGTTGCGGAAGGGGACGTACGAGGTCGGAATCTCGTCGGCATCCATGTCGGCGTCGGCGACGGCCATCGAGTCGTCGGTGAGCGACGACGCGCCGATCTGCTTCAGGTGGCTCGTCTCGATGTGAAGGAAGTCGCGAGCGTCGAGTTCGTCGGCGAGCGCGCGGGCGCAGTCGTACTCTTTCGACTCGGTCTTCTGGCCGTAAGAGGTGTGGAGCGCGTAGATTTCGTAGCCGCGTTCCCTGGCCTCGTAGGCGGTTGTCGCGCTGTCCATGCCGCCGGAGAGGAGGACGACGGCGCGCTTCTCGTCGGTCGAATCGGGTTCGTCAGTCATGCGTGTTAGTGGAATGGGGTGGGGTAGTTCGAAGCGGATGCTTGGCGGTGCGAAGCGGGTCGCGTCGGGTCACGTCTCGGGCGCGTCGTTCCAGAGGTCGACGTGGAGTCGCGGCGTGTAGCGGTAGCCGAACGCCGCGGCGAGGTCGGCGACCTCGGTCCGGGTCCGAGCAAGTTGCTCGCGGGTCTGTCCCTCGGGCATGAGCAACACGTCGCTGTCGCGGATTTCGCGGTCTGTGACGCCGCGCACGTCGGCGACGAGCGACTCGATTTCGTCGAGGTCGTCGCGGCCGGTGACGACGAACTTCAGTTGGAAGTCCGCCGCGTGCTCGACCAACGAGGCGAGCGCGTCGAGGTCGACGCGGGCGGTCTCGTGTCGCTCGGTCCAGACGCCGGGGTCCACGTCGGCCGGGGCGTTGTCGGGCGTCGGCGTCGACGACGCGAGTTTCGGGCTGATGCTCGCGAGGTCGACCGGCGCGTCGGTTTCGAGCGTCCCGTTCGTCTCGACGGTCAGGTGGTAGTCGTCGGCGAGCGCCGACAGGAGCGCGTCGGTCTCGTCGTGGACGAGGGGTTCGCCGCCGGTGACGACCACGTGCTCGGGAGACCGCGACTCGACCTCGGCGACGATTTCGTCGAGGCTCATCCACGCGTGAGTCGGCTCCCACGAGGTGTGAAAGGAGTCGCAGAACCAACAGCGAAGGTTACAGCCGCTGGTGCGGACGAACGTGCTCGGGACGCCGGCGAGTTTTCCCTCGCCCTGGAGCGACGCGAACAGTTCGTTTATCGGGAGGCGCTCGCCCTCGGCGTCGGTGTCGTCGCGGGCGACGGTGTCGGAAACGGGCATCAGAATCCGGCGCAGAGTTCCGACGTTTCGCTGACCGAGACCGAGACCTCGGAGACGGTGTCGGGGAGCGCCGCGAGCAGTTTCTCCTCGAGCACGACGGCCATCACCTCGGCCGTCGGCGGCGCGTCGAGGACGACCGTGCCGTCGGCGTCGCCGGAGCGGTCGAACGCCTCGACTAGCGGGTCGCCCGACTCGACGAGGAAGCGGTGGTCCCACTCGTCGATGACGTCGGTCACGACGCCCTTGTCAACGACCCAGCCCTCGTCTGTGAGGTCGCCGACGACGCGGACCGAAATCTCGTAGTTGTGCCCGTGCGGGCGGTTACACTTGCCGTCGTGGTGGAGGAGGCGGTGGCCGGCGCTGATGCGGATGGGCCGGTCGCGACCGATGTGGAGGACGCGCTTGCCTGCTCGGGACAGCGGGGTTTCGTCGTCGGCTTCCGCCGACTGTGGGTGTTCTAGTGTTCCCCGAGGCATATCCGAAGATTATCACGAGAGTATTTAATTCTCCTGTCTCGCCACTGTGGGACGAATTCAGCGACTCACGAACCGCCGACCGCCCCGAAAAAGGAATCATCCCGACAGTAGCTGACCGCCCGAAGCCGAGATGAGTGGACCGAGCTACGGCTGATTCGCGATTGCCTCGCGCCACTGGTCGGGGACGCGGGTCGGGCGGCCCTCGCCGTCCATGGCGACTTGGACCGTCTCGCCGGTGGCGACGACCTCACCCTCGTAGGAGAGTGTGTAGTAGATGGGGAAGCTCTTTCCGCCGGGCTCGCCGGCCTCGACTTCCACCTCGACGGTGCCGACGCCCTCGATGGGCGCGCGGTAGTCGAGTTCGAGGTGCGCGACGACGATGTGCGGGTCGGAAAGCGGGGTGTCCATCACCTCCTCGAAGAAGCGGACGCGGGCCTGCTCGCAGTAGGTCGCGTAGACGGCGTTGTTGACGTGTCCGAACGAGTCGTGGTCACGGAACCGGACTTCCACCTCGGCGACGAAGCTCATTGCGGTGCGCGACACGGGCGAGAAATATAGCACCGACGGTTTGTCTCCGGCGGAACCGGTGGACGAACCGGCAGTAGGGATGGAACGGACGAGGGGGAACGAACGGACGAGGGGGAACGAACGAGCAGACGACAGAGAGACGGGTAAGCAGATGGTGGAGAGACGTGCGAGAAAGATGGGAGAGAGACGAGTGAAAGGGGAGCGGAAACGGGACGGCTCAGTTCGCCGTCCGAGCGGACTGGTCCGCCGGAGCGGACTGCCGGCCGTGGAGTGCGACGGCCTTCCAGACGTTCGAGCGCGAGCCGGCGCGAACCATCTCGACGGGGACGCGAGCGCCCTCGGGGAGGGACGCGAGCGTGTCGCGGATGCGCTCTGACTCGTAGGCCACGAGGTGGCGCGTTTCGTTCGTCTCGTGCAGTTC
Organism: Haloferax sp. Atlit-12N; assembly: GCF_003383095.1. NCBI lineage: Archaea > Methanobacteriati > Methanobacteriota > Halobacteria > Halobacteriales > Haloferacaceae > Haloferax > Haloferax sp. Atlit-12N. The sequence goes on along the minus strand of NZ_PSYW01000005.1, from coordinate 8,085 downwards.
GACCGTCATCGTCTCGTGGTCGTTCATCTCGACGCGGACGTTCACCAACACCGGCGCGGACGCGAGGGTCACCATCACGCTCACCTACGAATCCGGCCGTCATAAGCCGTTATAATACTGATATCTTCGGGTATGGACTCTACATAGACGACGAGAGAGCCACGACCGGAAGGGTGACCAGCAGGGGTACACCCATGTCGGGGCAGGCCTAACGACCGACGAATGACCGACCGCGACTCTCGACCCGAGGGTGGCCCGACTGACTCGACCGTCACGGTCCGCGTCCGCGACATCGACGGCAAGCGCGTCACCGACCTCAGCGTCGAACGCGGGACCGTGCTCCGCGACGCATTACTCGACGCGGGTATTTCGCCGTACGCGCGGCTCACGAAGCGAGTGAACTGCAGCGGGCGCGGCCTCTGTGCGACGTGCGGCGTCCGAATTCGGTCGGGAGAGCCGACGCCCGACAACTGGCACGACGACCTCGCGGCGCGGTTCGGCTACCCACGGCTCTCGTGTCAGATTCACGTCGACGAGTCGATGACGGTCGAACTGGTCGAGAAGGCTGTGTGGGGCGGGCGGGAGTAGAGGGTGTTGTGGGGTGAGACTAAGGGAGTGAACTGACCAGTACGAGAGAAGACAGTCCGCTCTCCCTGATTTGAACTCACTCGCAACGCTTCGCGTTGCTCGCTGCTCAAATCGGGTCGAGGAGTCCTTCACATTCAACACCGCTCGCTGCGCTCGCGGGTGTTGAAGTTCAGTCCGCTCTCCCCGATTTGAACGGGGGACAAGCCGATCTACAGTCGGCTGCTCTGCCAGGCTGAGCTAAGAGCGGTCAAGAGAATCTCAATCTACGGGTAGACTTAAGAATTCTCATTCCGGGCGACCAAGCGCCCGACGACGGCCGATTACTCGTCGGTCGTCGCCGACTCGGAACCCTCCGCAGACGCTGACTCCTCGCCATCTGAATCCGGGTCACCGTCACTCGCCTCGGTGTCGAGGTCGTCAGAACTCGTCTCGCGGACGCGAATTCCCTTCCCGGCGAGGTGTTGCATCTGGCGCTGGGCAAAGTCCTCCTCGCTGGTCCCGCGAGTGGCGAGCACGTAGACGAGCGCGCTCCCCGTCGGGCGCATGGTTCGGCCGGCGCGCTGAGAGCCCTGCCGACGAGAGCCGCCGAGGCCGGAGGCGACGATTGCGAGTCCGGCGTTCGGAAGGTCGATTCCTTCGTCGCCGATGCGGGAGATGACGAGCGTGTCGAGGTCGCCGTCACGGAACGCCTCGAAGTACGCCTCGCGGCGGTGGTGGCGGGTCTCGCCGCTGACGAAGGGGACGTCGAGCGCCTCGGAAATCGCCTCTCCCTGGTCGAGGTAGTCGACGAAAACGAGCGTCTTCGAGTCGGCGTGACGGGCGCGGAGCCGACGAATCTCGAAGATCTTTCCGGGGTTCATCGCGGCGAGCATGTGCCGCTCGCGGCCGTCGCTGGAGGCCCACTCGTTTCTGTCCATGTCGTCACCCCAGCCCACATAGCGAATCTCGACTTCCGGCTCTTGGACGTAGCCGGCGTCGAAGAGCTTCCCCCAGTCGGTGCCGATAGGCGGGCCGATGAGCGTGAAAATCTCGGCTTCCTTGTCGTCCTCGCGGATGGGCGTCGCCGACAGGCCGAGGCGGTGTTTGGACTGGAGGTCGGCGCTCCGCTGGAAGACGCGACTCGGGATGTGGTGGGCCTCGTCGTAGATGATGAGCCCCCAGCGACGCGAGTCGAAAAGCGAGCGGTGGCGGTCCATCCCGGCGGTCTGGTAGGTCGCGATAGTGACGGGACGAATCTCCTTCGCGCCGCCGTGGTACTCGCCGATTTGGTCGGCGTCGAGGTCGGTCGTCGAGAGGAGTTCCTCACGCCACTGGCGGGCGAGTTCGCGACTCGGGACGAGAACGAGCGTCTCGCCGCCGACCGCGGCGAGCGCGCCGATACCGGCGATGGTCTTCCCCGCGCCAGGCGGGCCGACGAGGACGCCGGCGCGCTGGTCGACGAAGCGGTCGACCCAGTCTCGCTGGTAGTCGCGGAGGTCGACGCCGAGCGTGACGTCGAGTTCCTCGCCCTCCTCGAGGTCGCGGTCGTCCTCGACGGGATAGCCTGCGTCGTAGAGGATGCGCTTTATCGCCGCGATTTCCTCGTCTCTGACCCACGCCTCCGTGTCCGAGATGGGCGCGTAGACGTGGTCGTCGTCGAGTTTCTGGAGTGCGACGTTGCCCATGAGGCTCTCCGTCGCGGCTTCGAGGACGGTGTATCCCTCCTCGTGAGAGTAGAGACGGAACTGGTGGGCGCGCTTCCATTGGTCTTCGACCCACGCTTCGAGGTGCGGCGACCGCTCGGGGAGGACCGACCGAAGCATCGAGAGGAGCGATTCGACCTCGTCGAAGGGGGCCTGCCACACGTCTTCCTGCCGGATTCGGTAGAGGTAGCCGCGGCCTCGGCCCTCGCGGTCGCCGGTGGTGTCGGCGAGGTGGGCGAACTGCGAGAGCCTCGCCCGCGTGTACTGAGTCGGGTTGTCGACGACGATTTCGCGGCGCTTCGGGAAGAGGACGACCCGCTCGCGCGAGGCGAGTTCACCCCATTCTGTGGGATACCAGACGGTCGGGTCAGTCTCGACGTTCACCCGCTGGACCCGACCGGCGTCGGCGAGAGCGTCGAGTCCGTCCATCGCGTCCGCCTGCGAGACGCCGAGACGTCGTGCGACCTGTTGGGCGGTCACGACGGGTCGGCCCTCGGATTCGAGCGCTTCGTAGAACGACGCGAGCGAGACGCCGTCGTCGCTTTCGCTCGCCCCCTCGGTGGCGGTTGGCGACGCGTCGGTCGCGTCTGCCAGTCGGTCGAGCACGTCTGCGGAGGCGTCGGCCTCGTCGGTCTCGGCGTCTCCGTCGGGAGGACTCGGGTCCTCGTCCTCGGCAGTCATCGAAGGCTGGTACGGCCGCGACGGGGAAACGGCTTGCGACACCGAGAGCGACTCGAACTATCGAAAACGAGGCGGTTTCGTCTATCAGGGCTATCGGGACGTACTCGACTGCGCCGGAGCCATCCGGTCGAACACGGATCTGAAGTCGTCGCTGACAGTGAGGAACTCCGGGAACTCCTCGAGCGTCCGGACGCCGTCGAGGTAGACGTAGTCGACCGGTTCGGGTGGAATCTCCTCGAACACCTGAACCGGACCGCGTTCGGTGAGGCCGACGAACGGACGTCCCTCGGGGTCGGTCTGTGGAGTCAGTTCGTGTTCGAGGTACAGTTTCGCCATCGCGAGCGCGCTCGCGAGCGGGACCTGTCCCGGGGTCAACTGCCACGTGACCTCGCGGTCTTCGTAGTGGACGGTGGTCACGTAACCGTCGTCGAACCGGAAGCAGTCGACTCGCTCTCCCGAACGAGACCACCGGGTCTCCGTCGAACGGGAGCATTCGAGAGACCACTCTCGGTCGTCCCCGCGGCCCGACACGGCTTCGCTGAGGCGCACCCACACGCGACTGAGCGCACGCATACAGTATCGGTTCGTTCCCCTGGGTAATTGCATTGACGCCACGCTAACGACACTGTCCGTCGCGGGAGAACGTTCCGAGCGTGGGCGAGCCGGGGTGCACGTGAGTCGCATGCACACCACGTTTCCGGTGAACGAGAGAGCGAAAGTCGAGTCGTAGATATCGACAAAAGTCGGTGCCGGCAGTCGGTCGGCACCGATCAGTTACCGACCCGTCCCCGCGGGAAGTACCACACCTCGCTTCCGGTGAATCGCAACTCCGCGTGAAACGGTCAGAGACACCACGTTTCCGGTGAATTGGTCGAAATATGCGGGAGTGAAATCCGACCTCGACGGCGAGGCTACCTCGAACCGCGAGCGGCGGGGACCGCCGGTCGAGACCGACGGCAGAAGGTCGCGTCGGCTGAACGCCGCGTCGACTGAACGTCGCGTCGGTGGTCTCGTTTCGAAGTCAGCGAATTCCCGATTCAGCCGCTGCCAACCGACCGAGCGGAGAACGTAGCAGCGCTGACAGACACCACGTTTCCGGTGAAATTCGACACGATGGGAGGAGGCAGTAATCACGTCGGAATCGGTGTCGGCCCGCTGGCGAGCCACGGGAACAGAGTCACGCGCACACCACGTTTCCGATGAACTGCCCCGAGTGTCTCTCTAAGGGAGGCGCGCCGAACAGCGGCCGTTGACGCCCGTCCTTTCTCCGTAGTTTTCGGCCTGGTCTGAATCGGTCCATTTATTACCAACACACCACGTTTCCGGTGAAATAAGCCGATGGAGGCGCGCTACTACCAATATCGACACAACCCTCTGGGCCGGTGTGAGACACCTCGTTTCCGGTGAGCAACTGGCCTGTGTCAACTACTGACGGTCAACTGGTCGCTTTCTCCGAGTCAGTGGAACGGGAGCCTACGTATAACAACAGTTAAATAGTTTATTTGTGTTAACGACCATTGATACACTCGCAAACAAAACTATACTCGAAACTCGAGTATTAGTCGACCCGAACAATACGTCTCAAAGCGCGTGCCTTCGGTGTTTTGGTCGTCTCTTTCGATGCTTGCGAGTCTCAGAGAACCTGCGCTCTCGGTCGTGTCGCCGGTTACCGCGGACGACGTTGATTGAACTCCGTTACGATGACAACGAGTACATTCAGCGTGGTCAGCACCGGAAGTACCGGACTCTCAGGTTTTGTCTCCGTTTTTATCTTCGTTTTCGTCTTCGTTACTGGACGAGAGACAATCCGTGATTCCTCGATCCTCGCTGGGTTAGATAGACTCCCTCACACCGTGTTTCCGGTGAATCAATACCTCCGTTTCGTGTGGACTGGAAACCGAGGTTCGTGGTCGTTCACCGGAAACGTGGTGTGTGTGTGCTGGGTCGAATGGTAAGTCCTTTCACCGGAAACGTGGTGTGTTGCGAACATGCCTAACGCCAGCGACGACCTCTTCACCCGGGAGGACCCCATCTTCGCCAACAAGGAGTTGTTGGAGATAAACCACCTTCCCGGGGAGGGTCGCATCGTCGGTCGTGACGACGAGATCTCGGATCTCGCGACCGCGGTGAACCCCGCCATCTTCGGACAGAGCCCGAGCAACGTCCTTATCTACGGGAAGACGGGAACGGGGAAATCGCTCTGTGCGAAGTACGTCTCCCAGCGACTCGTCGAGACGGCCGAAGAAGAGGGAGTGAAAGCGACGTTCGCCTACGTTGATTGCGCGCAGGACACGACCGAGACGCAGGCCGTCCAGACTATCGCCGACAGCGTCAACGACACCGCGATTACCGGAATCAAAGTCCCCGACAAGGGGCTCTCGACGTCGACGTACTACAAACGACTGTGGCGCATCCTCGATTCGCTGTACGACGTCGTCCTCATCATCCTCGACGAAATCGACAAACTGAGCGACGACGACATCCTCATGCAGCTCTCGCGGGCGGGGGAGGCCGGCAAGATCGCCGGCTGTAAGCTCGGCGTTATCGGAATCAGCAACAAGATTCAGTACAAAGACCGGATGGACGAACGGGTGAAATCCAGCCTCTGCGAGCGTGAGTTCGTCTTCCCGCCATACGATGCGAACCAACTTCGCGACATCATGGACGCACGCAGCGACGCGTTCCGCGACGGCGTGTTGGACCCGTCGACGATTCCACGGGCCGCGGCGCTCGCCGCCCGCGAGCACGGGGACGCGCGGAAAGCTATCGACATCCTGCGGTACGCGGGTGAGATCGCCCAGTCTATGGGCGCGAGCACGGTCAGAGAGAACTTCGTCACGCAGGCGCGACAGCGCGCCGAGACCGACCGCTTCCGCGAGTTGATTCGCGGGTCGACGCCCCACTCTCGCTACGTGTTACAAGCGCTTGCTATCCTCTCGCTTTCCAACCAACAGCAGGACGGTTTCCGAACGAGTCGTGTCTACGAGGTTTACGAGAACATCTGTCGGCAGCAGGGTTCCGATAGCCTCTCACTTCGGCGGGTCCGCGACCTGCTGAAAGAACACGCCTTTCTCGATATCATCGAACAGTCGAAACACAGCGGTGGAAGTGCGGAAGGAAGCTACACCAAGCACCAACTGCTCGAAGATCCGGACGTAGTGAAAGACGTCCTCATCGAGAACGCCGACACCTGACGGGGAATCAGGGTGCCGACCGAAAGCACGTAAGGGCCGAATCGTCTAGTGGGGGACGCTGCACCGCTGCAAGTACATCTCTGTCGAGCGAGGTCTTATATTTTATTGCAATGGTGTGTGATTGGAATTATCACGTGTGATTGGGCCGATCACACTATCGGTTGCCGAGGGCGAGTCACGATTCGAGTTGTTCGAGCGGGATCGATGTCGAACAGACGGATTCGTACAGGCTCTCGACCCACGAGACGACCTCCGGGGCGTCACCGTCGACGAGGGCCGTCAAGTTACCGTGTTTGTCGTAGGCGGAGACGACCCCGTGGCCATCGACCAGTAAGAGGCCGAAGTCGAGGTCCTCGTCGGTGACTCGGAGTTCGAACTGGTCCAGGTCCTGCGCGCGCTCGAACGACTCGGGGTAGGCGTCCATCGATCGTTCGAGGACGTCGCGGTCGACGACGAGTTCCATCCGCGTGTCCGGGCCCAATACGTCTTTGGCCGACTCGTTGAACACCCGACTCACGATGGGCGTGACGCCGCGGAAGCGGTCGACCGGCTCGTTTCCGACGATGGTCAGGTATCTGTTGAGCGGTGCGTGAGGGTCGTTGTCGGCAGCGGTGGTGATGTTCATCTGGCTGAGGACGCCGGGCGGTGCGCCCTCACAGATTTCCGCGGCGTTCGCTAGGAACTCGCTCATCCGATCGGCGCACTCGACCGTACTGATGAACTCCACGTACTGGTCGTGGACCATCACGCCACCCGCGGTGAGATGATAGACTCCCTCGGTCTTTTTGACCCACCCGCGGTCACAGAACCCTGCGAGTGTCCGCTGTGCCGTCTCCCTCGCACAGTCACAGATGTCTGCGAGGTCAGTCGGTCGACGCGGCTCGACTGCCAGCGCTCGGAGAATAGCTTCCCTGCTTTGCGACCCGACGAGGAACGCAACGTCCTCCCGCGCACTCATGTCCCATCCGTTGGACTGTTTCGTATTTTACACTTGCGGGTGTTCAGGTCCGTACGCGGCGAAAAATCGAGAGTTCGGGAGCGTCTATCCGAGCAGTCCGAGTGCGTCGATCCGCTCGACGATCTCTTCGACTGCGGTCTCCGCGTCGTCGGTCCGCTTTCCGCCGGTAATGACGATTTTCCCGGAACCGAAAAGCAGGATGACGACCTTCGGCTCGTCCATCCGATAGACGAGGCCGGGGAACTGTTCGGGCTCGTACTCGACGTCTTCGAGGCCGAGACCGATAGCCAGCGCGTTCAGGTTCAGGTTGTGTCCGAGGTCCGCGCTGGAGACGATGTTCTGGACGGTTATCTCTGGCTCGTCGTCGACGGGAATCTTCAACTCGCGAAGCTTGTCGAAGATGATTCCCAGTGCGTCGTGCACGTCGTCGATACTCTTTGCGCCCGTGCACACGATCTTCCCCGAGCGGAAGATGAGCGCAGCGGCTTTCGGGTCCTGGGTGCGATAGACGAGACCCGGGAAGTTGTCCGGGTTGAAATCTGCACCGGGGAGGTCGTCGGCGAGGGCTTCGAGGTCGAGCTCCTGACCGATCCCGGTCGATGCGACTACGTTCTGAATCTCGATGGAGTCTGCCGGCCCACTCATTGCTCGCACGTGAATCGTACCTCCGGCCTTATAAAGCGACCCGTTATAAACCGACTTCAACGGGTCGATTCTATCGACACCTCGCACGCACGCGAAACTAATACATTGATTTCTCCCTCGACCGAATTGATGTCACAACTGACCGCGCGTGAAGTTATGGCACGCCTCGTGTCTATTTTTCTCACAGAGCCACTAAATCAACGGGGTTAAATGTATCCCCGGCATTCGGATTAATGCGAAGAAGCGCACGGGGGCACTCCCCCCGAACGCTTCCACCGAACGCCCCGACCCAAGGTCGTCAGGCGCTCACCGGGATGACACACCTTCCCGGGGGTCG